>NZ_JAFGYS010000112.1:0-484 GCF_017491705.1 Pseudomonas sp. 86_A
GTCGTGATGCGCAAACCCGGCTTGCGTGGAATTCGCTGTCCGATCTTGATTCCGGTCAATCGTTCCGGAGCCCGCCACTGCTAGACGCATCCTGCGCAACGGCAGGGAGCGGACGCTTGTGGTTGACCGGCGACAGTTCATCGCAACCGCGCTCGGGTTGTCCGCGACTGCGATCAGCGGTCTTCCCGCCGCAGGGGCGGCGACGACCTATGACGCGGCGGTGACGGCATCTCGGGCTCCGCTGCGGGCCGTGCCGCGGGATCGCGAACTCGTGCGCTTTGCCACTCTCGCAGCCAATAGCCACAACACCCAACCGTGGATCTTCTCCGCACGCGGCAACGACATCGCGATCGCGCCGGATTTTTCGCGCCGCTGCCCGGCCGTCGATCCGGACGATCATCACCTGTTCGTCAGTCTCGGCTGCGCAGCCGAAAACCTCATCCTCGCGGCGTCCACGCTGGGCTGGCGCGCCGACCCGGTCATC
>NZ_JAFGYS010000011.1:0-55125 GCF_017491705.1 Pseudomonas sp. 86_A
CGCGAAGAGAACCGCAAACTGGTGCACGCGATGATCAACCTCGCGCACAACCTGCACCTGGAAGTGGTGGCCGAAGGGGTCGAGACACCAGAGCAACTGGAGTTGTTGCGCGGATTTGGCTGCGATCTTTTGATCTTAATCCGCGCGAACGGTCTCGAACCTCTGTGACACAGGCTCACGCCGAATCATCCGTTTCATCTTCCATTCAAACGCCAGCGTCAAACTCACCGCCGCACACGCCAACCCCAGCGCCAGACCCCACCAGACGCCCGTCGGCCCCCAGTTCAAGTGGAATGCCATCCACCACGCCGCCGGCGCGCCGATCAGCCAATAGCAACCGAGGCCGACCAGGAACGTGGTCTTCGCATCCTTGAGCCCACGAATGCAGCCCATGGCGATGGTCTGGGTGCCGTCAAACAGCTCGAACCACGCTGCCACCGCCAACAGGCTCACGGCCAGACGAATCACCTCGGCAAACGCCGGGTTGTCGTGGTCGAGGAACAACCCGACCAGTTGATTCGGCAACAGCCAGAACACCATGGCGAAGCCCAGCATCACCACCGCGCCGAAGACGATCCCGACCCGCCCGGACATCCGCGCATCGCCCAGTTGCCCGGCGCCGTAGTGCTGGCCGACGCGCATGGTGATGGCGTAGGACATGCCCGCCGGCACCATGAACGCCACGGAAACGATCTGCAGGGCGATCTGATGGGCGCCCAGCTGCGTGCTGCCCATGGTGCCCATGCACAGCGCGGCGAAGGCGAACAGACCGACTTCCACCGCGTAGGTGCCGCCAATCGGCAGGCCGAGGCGCCACAGCTCCTTGAGGTACTGGCGGTTCGGCCGCGACAGGCCGGCGCGCAACGGGTAAGCGTCGTAGGCCGGGTGCCGGCGGATGTGCCAAGCGAGGGCCAGCGCCATGCAGTTGGCGACAATCGCCGTGACCAGGCCGATGCCCGTCAGCCCCAGTTTCGGCAGGCCGAACATGCCGGTGATCAACGCATAGTTGAGCAGGAAGTTGGCCACGGTGCCGCCCAGGCTGATGACCATCACCGGGGTCGCCCGGCCAATCGCACTGGTGAAGCCGCGCAGGGCCATGAAGCTCAGGTAGCCGGGCAGGGCAAAGGGCAGGGCGATCAAAAATTGTTCAGCGGCGTTGACGTTGGTTTCGGTCTGGCCGAACAGCAGCAACACCGGTTTCAGATTCCACAGCAGCAGCCCGGCGCCCAGCGCCATCAGCCACGCCAGCCACAATCCGGCCTGGGTCAGGCGCGCGGCGCCGATGATGTCGCCGGCGCCCTGCCGGATCGCCACCAGGGTGCCCACCGCTGCGATCACACCGATGCAGAAGATCGACACGAACGAGTAACTCGCCGCTCCCAGTCCGCCGCCGGCCAGGGCTTCGGGACTCAGGCGCGCCATCATCAGGGTGTCGGTCAGCACCATCAACATGTGCGCCAACTGTGAAGCAATCAACGGCCCCGCCAGCCGCAGGATGGCCCAGAGTTCGGTACGCACAGGATGCTGCATGGTCATCACCACTCATGAAAGAGGGAACAGGGAGCCATCGATTCTCGGCGCTTAAGCGCTTTCGCACAAAGGGATAAAAAGGATGGGTGGCATGATTAAAACTCATCCAGATCAGATTCTGCTAAGTTGGCCGTAACCCGCTATAGGAGCTTTCCGAATGTCCCGTCGTCTTCCTCCCTTGTATGCCCTGCGCGCATTCGAAGCGGCGGCGCGGCACAGCTCGTTCACCCGCGCAGCCGAGGAGCTGTCGATCACCCAGAGTGCGGTGAGTCGGCACATTCGTACGCTTGAAGAGCATTTCGCCTGCAAGCTGTTTCACCGCAGCGGCCGTAACCTGCAACTCACCGAATCGGCGCGGATGCTGCTGCCGGGGATTCGCGACGGCTTCGCCGCCCTTGAACGCGCCTGCAACACCTTGCGCGCCGAGGACGACATCCTGCGCATGAAAGCCCCCTCGACCCTGACCATGCGTTGGTTGCTGGCGCGGCTCAGTCGCTTTCGTCATCTGCAGCCGGGCAATGAGGTGCAGCTGACCAGCGCGTGGATGGACGTGGACTCGGTGGATTTCAACGACGAGCCTTTCGACTGCGCGGTGTTGCTCAGTGACGGACACTTCCCGCCGGACTGGGAGGCCAGCCTGTTGTTTCCCGAAGAGCTGATTCCGGTCGGTGCGCCGAATTTGCTCAATGATCAACCCTGGGATCTGGCGCGGCTGGCCTCCACCGAATTGCTGCACCCGACCCCGGATCGACGTGACTGGCGCAGTTGGCTGGAGCACATGGGATTGTCTGATCAGATTTCGCTCAAGGGCGGACAGGTGTTCGATACCCTGGAGCTGGGGATGATCGCGGCGGCGCGGGGTTACGGTGTGTCCATGGGCGATCTGTTGATGGTGGCCGAGGATGTGGCGCAAGGTCGCTTGAGTCTGCCGTGGCCGACCGCCGTCGCCAGCGGACTGAATTACTACCTGGTCTGGCCGAAAACCCGCCCGGGAGGTGAACGTTTGCGCCGCCTCAGCGACTTCCTGCAAGGCGAAGTGCGGGCCATGGCGCTTCCGGCGGTGACGCGCTTGAGCTGAAACGTTCGAGCCGCCACAATGCCGGCCTTGTGCCATAACCCTGCTATTCGCTCAAGTATTCGGTTCTACCGCCGAATACGTGCATGTGGAACCGTCGTGCCGGTCTCCACGATTACACCCCACTATTAGAATTTTCCGAGCAAGTGCTGCGATCAAGGAGGATCCGGTGGCTCGGCCAGGAGCTGTCCATGTCTCAACCTCGTGCCCGGATCGCCTCGCAGCTGGGCCTCGCGCTCGCTGTGATACTGGCGATTGTCATCAGTGGCAGTACGGTGTTCGCCCTGCGTTCGCTGGATACCGCCAACCTCGCCACCCGTGAAGAGCACCTCGCCAGTGAGGCGCGGCTGCTGGCCGACCAGTTGAGCACCTTCCACGGCACGCTGCGCGAAAGTACCCAGCGCCTGAGCGGGCTGTTCGAGAAGCGCTTCAGCGCGGGTTTGAGCATTCACCCGGATGAGCCGGTGACGGTTGCCGGCACCCAGACCCCGGGCCTGCACCTGGGCGGCGAAGTGCTGAACAACAACTTCAAGGAAGTCGACGAGTTCAAGCAGATGACGGCCGGCGTCGCCACGCTGTTCGTGCGCAGCGGCGAAGACTTCGTGCGGGTCAGCACGTCGTTGACCAAACAGGACGGTACGCGCGCCATCGGCACCTTGCTCGATCATGCGCACCCGGCTTATGCGAAGTTGATGGCGGGGCAGGGCTATGTCGGCCGTGCCTTGCTGTTCGATCGCTCCTACATGACCCAATACACCCCGGTGCGCGATGGCAGCGGCAAGGTGATTGCGGTGCTGTTCGTCGGCTTCGATTACACCGACGCGCAGAACGCCCAGTTCGATAACCTCAAGCGCTTCCGCATCGGCCATAGCGGCTCGCTGGCGCTGCTGGATGAACAAAGCAAATGGCTGGTGGCCCCGGCGGGCGTGCAGGCCCTGGAACAAGCGGTGCCGGTGATCAAGGACCTGGCGAAAACCCCGGGCAAGGGTCAGTTCTGGAGCGACACGGGCGAAGATTTCTACAGCATCGCCGTGCCGTTCGAAGGCGGGCCGTGGTCGGTGGTGGCGAGCATGCCGAAAGCGGAAATCCGCGCCGTGACCTGGAGTGTCGGCATTCAACTGGCCATCGGCAGTCTGCTGGCGATGTTGATCGCGGTCGGCTCGGCGATGTGGCTGTTGCGCAGCAAGTTGCAACCGCTGGGCGACCTGGTGCGTCAGGCCGAAGCCTTGGGCGCCGGTGATCTGAGCGTGCGCCTGAATGTGTCGAGCCACGATGAAATCGGTCAGCTGTCCCGCGCGTTCAACCAGATGAGCCAGGCGCTGTCGACCATGGTCGAGCATATCCGCCGCTCCTCGGAAGAGGTCAACAGCCGGGCCCAGGCGCTGTCCGGTTTGTCCGGTGGTGCTTATGAAGGCATGGAGCAGCAGTCGGGTGAAATCACCAGCATGGCCGGCGCCGTGGAAGAGTTCAGCGCCACCTCGCTGAACATCGCCGACAACATGGGCAACACCCAGCGTCTGGCCCAGGAAAACGCGCAACAGACCCAGATCGGGCGCACTTCGATGGAAGAGGCTTCTTCCTCGCTGGAGCAAATCGCTGGTGCACTGAACACCACCGCGACCGTGATCAACACCCTCGGTCAGCGCTCCCAGGAAATCGGCGGCATCGTCAGCGTGATCACCTCGATTGCCGAGCAGACCAACCTGCTGGCGCTCAACGCTGCGATTGAAGCCGCGCGCGCCGGTGAACAGGGCCGTGGCTTTGCTGTGGTGGCAGACGAAGTGCGCAACCTCGCTTCGCGCACCCGTCAGGCGACTGACGAAATCTCCGGGATGATCCACAGCATCCAGCAGGAAACCGGCAACGCCATCAGCACCATGGAGCAGGGCAACCTGCTGATGCAGGAAGGCCTGTCGCGCAACGCCAATGTCGCATCGGCGCTGGCGCGGATTGATGAACAGAGCCGTTCGGCAGGGCAACAGTTTGCGGCGATCACCACCGCGACGCAGGAGCAGAGCAGCACGGCGACATTGCTCAGTAGCAATCTGCAGAGCATTGCGCTGGCCAACAGTGAGCAGCGTGAGGTGGTGTCGAACCTGGCGGTGACGGCCAAGGAGCTGGAGAAACTGGCAGCGGATCTGCGTTCCGAGGTTGATCGGTTTCGTTGATGCGCGGCTGACATAGCTATCGCGAGCAGGCTCACTCCTACAGGTATATCGGTAGGTCACAATGTGTGTGATCACTGAAGATCCGTGTAGGAGTGAGCCTGCTCGCGATAGCATCACTGCCAATCTAGGGTCAAACACTCGAATTCTTGCTCTTTCAAACTTGCTGAAACGTTTCCGCAGCGCTATAAAAATGGCACAACTCCAATAAAGGCTGCTGCCATGACTCCGCTCAAACTCGCCGTCGCCCTCGGCGCACTCTCTGCTGCTTCCCACGCCATGGCCTGGGACTATGTCCTTCTCGATACCAACAAACCCGCGCAAAACTGGAGCATCTCCAGTGAGCAACTGGGGGTGAAAACCGACAAACCTTTCTCCGTCAGCCTGCGCACCTTGCATGGTGGGCGGCAGGAAGGGGTCAGCATCGTCGATATCGATAACGGCACGATGAAACTCTCGGTAGTGCCGACCCGAGGCATGAACGTCTTGCAGGCGTCGGTCGGCAACGTGCGTATGGGTTGGGATTCGCCAGTCAAGGAAGTGGTCAACCCAGCCTTCATCGAACTCAACGGACGCGGTGGCTTGGGTTGGCTGGAAGGTTTCAACGAGCTGGTGACCCGTTGTGGTTACGAATGGGTCGGCCATCCCGGCATGGACAATGGTGAGTTGCTGACCCTGCACGGGCGCGCCGCCAATATCCCGGCCAGCAGCGTAACCCTGCACATTGACGAGAAGCCGCCGTACGCCATCAGCCTGCGCGGCGAGTTGAAAGAGCAGGCCTTCAAGAAGGTCGACTTCTCGGTGGTCACTGAGCTGGTCACCGAGCCGGGTAGTGCGCGTTTCGCCCTCAACGACACGCTGACCAACAACGGCGATTATCCGAAGGAATACCAGGCGCTGTATCACAGCAACTTCAGTACGCCGTTCCTTGAACAGGGCGCCCGGTTCGCCGCGCCGGTTAAGCAGGTCTCGCCCTTCAACGACAAGGCCAAAGCCGAGTTGGCCGATTGGCAGACCTATCGCGCCCCGACCAAGGACTACGACGAAACCGTCTACAACGTCGTGCCTTATGCGGACGCCAAGGGCGAAACCCTGGCCGTGTTGCATAACAAGGCTGGCAGCCTCGGCGTCTCTGTTGGCTTCAATACGCAGCAGCTGCCGGTTTTTTCCCTGTGGAAAAACACCGATACCCAAGGGCAGGGCTATGTCACGGGCCTTGAGCCGGGCACCAGTTTTTCCTACAACCGCCGCTATCAGCGTCCGTTGAATCTGGTCCCGACCATTGCGCCAAAGGCCAGTCAACAGTTCCAGATCAGCTACAGCCTGCTGGCGGACAAAGGCGCTGTGGATAACGCCTTGAAGCGCGTGACCGAGATTCAGGCCGGGCGTGAAACCGAAGTGCGGCAGGCGCCGTTGGTGGATCTGACCGAGCATTAAGGTGTCGCCGGCCGGTATTGCAGTGCTTCGGCCAAGTGCTCACGGCTGATTGCGTCGACTTGCTCAAGGTCTGCCAGAGTTCTCGCAACCTTGAGCAAGCGATGCGCCGAACGCAGCGACAAGGTCAGCCGTTCACACGCCGATTCCAGCCATTTTTCATCGGCTGTGGATAACTTGCAGTGCCGCTTCAGCCCCGGCAGATCGAGAAACGCATTGGCACAACGCTGACGCTTTTGCTGGCGCTCTCGGGCTTCGGCCACCACCGCAGCTGCACTGGCGCTGTCCTCTCCCGGCTTCACCGTCGGATTCAGCGCCGTCGCCTCCCGCGCTACCGTCAGGTGCAGATCGATCCGATCCAGCAATGGCCCCGACAGTTTGTTGCGATAGCGCTGGACCATGTCCGGCGTGCAGGAGCACTTGCCGCTTGGCTCGCCGAGATATCCACAGGGACACGGATTCATCGCCGCCACCAACTGGAAGCGCGCCGGAAAGCGCACGCGATCCTTGGCTCGGGCGATCACGATATGCCCGGACTCCAGCGGCTCGCGCAGCACCTCCAGCACCTTGCGATCAAACTCCGGCAGTTCATCGAGAAACAGCACGCCGTGATGGGCCAGGGTGATTTCGCCGGGTTGCGGTTTCGAACTGCCACCGACCAGTGCCGGGCCTGATGCCGAGTGGTGTGGCTGGCGAAAAGGACGTTGCGGCCAATGGGTCAACGGCACGCCGCTGGCGACCGATTGAATCGCCGCCACTTCCAGTGCTTCGCATTCAGACAGCGGCGGCAGCAGCCCCGGCAAGCGACTCGCCAGCAAGGTTTTGCCCGTCCCCGGTGGCCCGCTGAACAACAGGTTGTGTGCGCCCGCCGCCGCGATCAGCAGCGCACGTTTGGCTGCCATTTGCCCCTGCACTTCGTTGAGATCGGGATAGGGTCTGGCGGCATGAATCAAGCCGTCCGATACATAAGGCTCCACGGGCGTGTGCCCGTTGAAATGTGCCACCGCTTCCAGCAGATGATCCACCGCAAACACCTTCAACCCCGAAGCCAGGCAGGCCTCCTCGGCATTCGCCCGCGGCACCACCAGCGCCCGCCCCGCCTTGCGCGCCGCCAGTGCCGCCGGCAACACTCCGCGCACCGCTCGTACGGCGCCGGACAACGCCAACTCACCGAGGCATTCCACCTCATCCAGCGTCAGACACGGCACCTGCACACTCGCCGACAGAATCCCCAAGGCAATCGCCAGATCAAATCGTCCGCCATCCTTGGGCAGGTCCGCCGGCGCCAGATTCAAAGTGATCCGCCGCGCCGGAAACTGCAGCCCGGAATTGATGATCGCGCTGCGCACCCGATCCTTGCTCTCCTTCACTGCCGCCTCGGGCAAGCCGACCATGGTCAGCGACGGCAGGCCGTTGGCCAGATGGACTTCGACGGTGACAGCGGGGGCTTCCACGCCAATCTGGGCGCGGCTGTGGACGATGGAGAGGGACATGGTCGTTCCTTGAGCTGAATCGGGGGGCCGCTTCCTGCGGGTTTTTTAAGGGTAGTTGAGCCGGGTTTCAGTGCTGGAATAGAGGTTTACAAGACGTATCAAAACGCAATGGCGCGGCACTGCTTCCCTGAAGTGGAGCGTTGACTCTCGACCGGCATTGACGGATCATCCCGTCCGAGGACTGCAACTGCGCATTCGTCGGGACTGGGCACCAGCAAAAGCTCCCCCGCATTTTTGGCAGCAGAGAAAGCTGGTTTCTCTGAAGTAGTGACGACGGGCGAGCCTGTCGGATTCTGAACCCAAGGCTGTAAAGCCAGGAGCTAAAGAATCGCTGCGACTACTCCTCAAAAAATACTTAAAAGGCGTCCATTGGACGCCTTTTTTATTTCTGATTGGATGATGCCCGTGGTATCTGCCCCACCAACGTGCCATGCGCGCGCTTTTGCGGGTACCAAGTCACCACGAAGTAACCAAATCCTGTGGCGCGCTCGTGTCGCGGTTCAAGAATCAGTGTTCCCATAGATGTCTTCAGTACCGCGACCCTGTTTCCACATCGCTGTTCTTTGAACTCGCAATAGATTTGCGCTCCCGGGACGATCATTTTCGCAACAATCGCTGCTACCCCATCGACAGTCTGGCAACCATGTTTGAGCAAGTCGGCTCTATGGGCTTCCCATACGTGTACTACGCCAAAACCGCTATTCGCTCGGCGGTGAATACCTACTCGCAAATAAATTTTCCCGCCTGGCAAGCCGAACTTTGGCATATCGGGGATCGTGCCGAAGATGTAGCCGCCATCTGGGTGCTGAACCAGCGTGTTTTCTTTGAGTTTGAGCAAGTCAGACAAGAGGGATCCAGAACCAGAGTGTCTGGCGATCAATGTGATTCGTCTGCAATTCGACTTGTTGGATCGACCAGCGCAGGCGAAAGCCACCAGCGTAATCACGGGGAAGAACTCACGGAATCAGGCTCAGACGCTGATTTTTGTAGGGCCATGCCCTAATAGTTGTAGGACGTCGGCGAAAGGGTTTCGACGGTCTTGTATCGCGGAGTCGGATGCTCCAGTTTGGCCACTCAACGCAGCCTTTGGAGGCGAAAAATGGACCGCAATGGTACGCGCCCGATTCATCCGGGCGAGGTTCTGAATAAGGAATTCATGGAGCCGTTGGGCATGACCGTCATGGATCTGGCCATGCCCACGAAATGGCCCGAAAGTGAGATAGAAAAGCTTGTGAATTGCCAGCTCAGGATCTGCGCCGACCTGGCAATCAGACTTGCCATTCATCTCAACACCACGCCTGAGTTCTGGATGAATCTTCAATCGACTTACGATTTGCGCAGGGCCCAGCTCCGGCATTCGGGCTTATAGCGATTGCAACATCCGTGAAGCTCTTTTCCACCATCGCCCCGCCTCGCGCTTCGGCATTTCTCGCTCTACCACCATCAACGGCACATCCTGCAACCGTATCCACGGCTGGTTATTCCAGTGCAACAAACTCAACGTCATGTCCGGCCAACTGAGTAGGCTCAGGTGTGGGCGTTCGCTTGTGGTGTGTTGGGGGCGTCGCGCAGGGTGGGGATGACCTGATGGGTGAGCCATTCGCGCAGCGCTCGGTATTCGGGGCAGTAGTGGTAGACGAGGAGGGCGTAGATGCCGGATTCGCTGATCAGCAGGGTGTTTTCGATTTGGTTGTGGATCAGGGTTTTGCGGGTTTGGTATTGGTCGGGGTCGAGTTTTCGCAGCATGCGTTCGTTGAGGTAGATGTGCAGCAGGCGGCTCAGGTCTCGGGCGCAGAACCAGGGTTGGTTCTGGATGAGGAGGGCGTGGAGGGGGAGTTTGTGGCGGGTGAAGATGTGCGGGCTTAGATAAGTCTCTTCTTGATTCATTGAGCAGTTCCTCTTGCTTAAGGGCTGCCCTCAATCGTCGCCAAACGATTGGGTGGCAGTTGTACGCGGGTTGGCGAACCGGAGCAAAAGGAACCCGGCAGACCCGAAGGTCTCCCACGCACAACCGCCATGAAACGATGTGGCGGTAAATGTAGCCGCCATCATGGTTGTCGTGCGCCTTAAGCTGTCCAGGTCGCCAAACCCAGTGCTGAACATTCAGCATCGGATGAGCTTAAAAACCTGGGCTTTTCGGCGCAATCGGACGGCGGTGGTGCAGGTTGTAGGACGTTGCCGGGATGGTTGAAGGGCTGAAGATCAAAAGATCGCAGCCTTCGGCAGCTCCTACAGGGGGCGCGGATTATTCAGCGGGCGGTGTCAGCTTGGCTTCCATCTCGGCGACTTTGGCTTCGAGGCTCTCGAGGCGAGCGCGAGTACGGGCCAGTACGACCATCTGGCTGTCGAATTCTTCGCGGCTCACCAGGTCGAGTTTGCTGAAGGCGCTCTGCAGCAGCATCTTGAACTGGCTTTCGATTTCGGCTTTCGGCAGCGGGGTGTCGCCGCTGAACAGGCGAGAGGCGGTGCCGCTCAGGGCGTCGAGGAAGTCTTTGGGCGCGAGCATGGTGGATGTCCTGGAAACAATGGCCGGCAGTGTATCACGCAGTGTCTATAGTCATTGACGCAGGCACGGATGCACGCTTTTCGCGCAAGCGGACGGACGGCAACGCACCGTTGTTGTGCGTAACCGCCGCGCGTTTTTCGCGCAAGCGCCTGCGGCAGCGGCCAAGGGATTGAAATCAGGGGAATTTGGCGAGATGGCAAGCTTTCTGCTTAGTCGGTAGTGACCCATGCACTGATGCAGTCGCTGTGACGAATGCAGTGCGGCAGACGGAGCGGGGAGTTTCGTCAGCAGCGGTTAGCTGGCGTCAGTCGGGCAGGTAAGGCCGACGATGCGTTACAAAGCCAGGCACTGCGCTTAGACTTGAGTCGGGTTTGTTTTCCTGGGGCAAGTCCACCAATTCGGGAGAGAGTTTCATGAAGCTAGTCACTGCCATCATCAAGCCGTTCAAATTGGACGACGTACGCGAGTCGCTGTCCGAAATCGGCGTGCAGGGCATTACCGTTACTGAAGTCAAAGGCTTCGGCCGGCAGAAGGGTCACACCGAGCTGTATCGCGGCGCGGAATATGTGGTCGATTTTCTGCCCAAGGTGAAAATCGACGTGGCCATCGACGACAAGGATCTGGATCGGGTTATCGAGGCGATAACCAAGGCGGCCAACACCGGCAAGATCGGTGACGGCAAGATCTTCGTGGTCAATCTGGAACAGGCGATTCGCATCCGTACCGGCGAAACCGATACCGACGCGATCTAAGCGCCGCCACAAACCCAACGCCCCAGGAGAAAACAATATGACTCTGCGTAAATTCGCAGGGCTAGGCGCCCTGTTGTCCATCGTAATGCCCGGCCTGGCTATGGCGGCAGATCCGGTGGCGCCTCCAGTCCTCAATTCCGGCGACACCGCCTGGATGCTGACCTCCACAGCCCTCGTGCTGTTCATGACCATTCCGGGCCTCGCGCTGTTCTACGGCGGCATGGTGCGGTCGAAAAACATTCTTTCGGTGATGATGCAGTGCTTCGCCATTACCGGTCTGATCAGCGTCCTGTGGGTCATTTATGGCTACAGCATCGCGTTCGACACCACCGGCATGGAGCAGGGCGTCGTCAATTTCAACTCCTTCGTCGGAGGCATGGGCAAGGCATTTCTGGCCGGTGTCACTCCGGCAAGCCTGACCGGCCCGGCGGCGTTGTTCCCTGAAGCGGTGTTCATCACCTTCCAGATGACCTTCGCGATCATCACCCCGGCGCTGATCGTCGGTGCGTTCGCCGAGCGGATGAAGTTCTCCGCGATGCTGATCTTCATGGGCGTGTGGTTCACTCTCGTCTATGCACCGATCGCGCACATGGTCTGGTCCGGTAACGGCGGCCTGCTGTGGGACTGGGGCGTACTCGACTTCGCGGGCGGCACCGTGGTGCACATCAACGCCGGTATCGCCGGTCTGGTAGCGTGCCTGGTGCTGGGCAAGCGCAAAGGCTTCCCGACCACCCCGATGGCGCCGCACAACCTCGGCTACACCCTGATGGGCGCAGCGATGCTGTGGGTTGGCTGGTTCGGCTTCAACGCCGGTTCCGCTGCAGCGGCCAACGGCACCGCCGGCATGGCGATGCTGGTCACTCAGATCGCGACCGCTGCTGCCGCGCTGGGCTGGATGTTTGCCGAATGGATCACCCACGGCAAGCCAAGTGCACTGGGCATCGCCTCGGGTGTGGTTGCCGGTCTGGTGGCAATTACTCCGGCTGCTGGCACCGTGGGTCCGATGGGCGCACTGGTGATCGGTCTGGCGGCAGGCGTGGTGTGCTTCTTCTGCGCGACCACCCTCAAACGCAAACTCGGTTATGACGATTCCCTGGACGCCTTCGGCGTACACGGTATCGGCGGCATCCTCGGCGCGATCCTCACCGGTGTATTCGCTGCACCGTCGCTGGGTGGCTTCGGCACCGTGACCGACATCGCCGCACAAGTGTGGATTCAGTGCAAAGGCGTCGGCTTCACGGTGATCTACACCGCGATCGTCACCTTCATCATCCTCAAGGTCCTGGACGCTGTGATGGGGCTGCGTGTGACCGAGGAAGAAGAATCGGTAGGTCTCGATCTGGCACAACACAACGAACGCGGCTACAACCTGTAAGTACGCGTATCAAAAAAACTTGCCCGGCTTGCCGGGCATTTTTTTGTCTGGGATTTGTCATTGAAGGGAAGGCTGAAAGGATTTTTCGTACGGCTTTGGTCGTGTTTACGACCCGCGTTTTACTGCGGCCAATCGCTTACATCATTGCGGGAATATTAGGGTCTTTGTTTTTTCACAGAGCGCGCTAGAATGCGCCCCGAACGTGCGGAGAACTGTATGTGGCAACAGACTCTGATAACCCTGCGGGCACGGCCCCGGGGCTTTCATCTGGTGACGGACGAGTTACTCGCCGGGCTGCCTGAACTCAGGCAGTGTCGGGTCGGTCTGTTGCATTTGTGGCTGCAGCATACCTCGGCGTCGTTGACCATCAACGAGAACGCCGATCCGGCGGTCCGTCGCGACTTCGAACGATTTTTCAATCGTCTGATCCCACAAGGAACAGACGGCTATGAGCATAACGACGAAGGCCTGGACGACCTCCCGGCGCACTTCAAGGCCAGTGTGCTTGGCTGCCAGATCAGTTTGCCGGTATCGGCGGGACGACTGGCTCTGGGAACCTGGCAAGGCGTTTATCTGGGCGAGCACCGTGATCATGGCGGGGCCCGTAAAGTCCTCGCCACCTTGCACGGTGAAGGGGCGTAAACCGTTGGTCACCAGCGGTTACCGATTTTTTTCCGGCGACTTTCGACAGTCGCCAAAGCTGGTCTATAACTAATCTGCTTTTCGCAAGTCATGAGGTAGAACATGAGCGACGATGATCTGGAAAACGACGACCTCGAAGTAGGCGACGAAGACGAGGCCGAGGATGGTCTGGAAGCAGCAGCGGAAGACGTTGCTGAAGACGATGGCGGTGACGATACGCCGGCTCCGGCTGCCAAAGGCAAAGCCAAGGCTGCGGTGTCGGTAGACGAGTTGCCGAGCATCGAAGCCAAGAACAAGGAGCGCGACGCCCTGGCCAAGGCCATGGAAGAGTTCCTTGCGCGCGGCGGCAAGGTGCAGGAAGTGGAGGCCAACGTGGTCGCCGATCCGCCCAAGAAGCCGGACAACAAGTACGGCAGCCGCCCTATCTGAAGCGTGCCACTTGCTTGCTGAAAAAGCCCGCCGTCGCTGCGGGCTTTTTCATGGGCGAAATAAAAGCGCTCGTTCACTGCGACATTGTGGCGAGGGAGCTTGCTCCCGCTGGGTTGCGAAGCGACCCCAAAATCTGCAAACACATTTTTTCAGGAATACTGTGTGGCTGGTTTTACGACGGCTGCGCCGCCGAGCGGGAGCAAGCTCCCTCGCCACAAAAAACAGTTTTATATCAGGCGGAAATGGCATTCCAGCGCGCCAGCACCGCCGGCAAATCGGTCAGGCTGCGGATCTCGGCATCCGGCAGCCGCTCGGCTTCCCAGACTTTGCCCGCCGGGTTGAACCAGATGGCGCGCATCCCCGCCTGCTGTGCCCCGGCGATGTCATCGCCCGGATGATCACCAATGTGCACCGCCAGGTCCGCGCTTACACCGCCGCGCTGCAGGGCCTCATGGAACAGGCGTACATCCGGCTTGGCGATGCCGATGTCTTCGGCGCACAAGGCAAACTTGAAGTAATCCGCCAGCCCCAGCCGGCGCACGTCGGCGTTGCCGTTGGTGACCACGCCGAGGGCGTAATGGTTGGCGAGGATTTCCAGGGTCGGCTCGACCTCCGGAAATACCGTGATCTGGTGCCGCGCATGCAAGAACACTTCAAAACTCTTGTCGGCCAGATCCGAGGCTTCGCCGTGGGTGTACCCGGCTTCCTCCAATGCGTGGAACAGCACGCGCCGGCGCAACGCGCTGATGCGATGTTTCAGTCCCGGCTCGCTGGTCAGCACCCGCTCGCGAATCGCCCACAGATGCTCCACCGGCACCGCGCCCAGATTCGGCGCATGTTCGCTCAACCATTCGCGCAATACCGCTTCGGCGCTGACGATCACCGGGGCGGTGTCCCACAGGGTGTCGTCGAGGTCGAAGGTGATCAACTGGATGTTCATGAATCGTCGCCTTTGCTGCGTTTGGCCCGTGGGTGGGCGCTGTCGTAGACCGCCGCCAGGTGCTGGAAGTCCAGGTGGGTGTAGATCTGCGTGGTCTTGATGTCGGAGTGGCCGAGCAGCTCCTGCACCGCGCGCAGGTCCTGCGAGGATTCCAGCAAGTGGCTGGCGAAGGAATGACGCAGCATGTGCGGGTGCAGGTTCTGCCCCAGTTCGCGTTCACCGGCCAGTTTGACCCGGACCTGAATCGCCCGCGGACCAAGGCGTCGGCCCTGCTGGCTGACGAACACGGCGTCATCCGCCGGGTTGGTCATGGCCCGTAGCGGCAGCCACTGTTCCAGGGCTTCTCGGGCCTTTTTGCCGACCGGCAGCAGTCGGGTCTTGCTGCCCTTGCCGAGCACCTGAACCATGCCATCGGCCAGATCGAGTTGATCGAGGTTGAGCCCGGTCAGCTCGGAAAGACGCAGGCCCGAGGAGTAGAACAACTCCAGGATCGCCTGATCACGCCGCGCCAGAAAATCATCCTCGACCGCACCTTCCAGCAGTTGCAGTGCGCGGTCGGTGTCGAGGGTTTTCGGCAGGCGCCGCTCGCCTTTTGGCGGGGCCAGGCCGGTGGCCGGGTCGTGGTCGCACAAGCCTTCACGATTGAGATAGTGATAGAGCCCGCGCACCGCCGAGAGCAAGCGGGCGAGGCTGCGCGAAGACTGGCCCTGCGCATGCAGGCGGGCGATCAGGCTGCGCAGGCGCTGAATATCCAGCGCCGCCCAACTGCCGATGTTCTGTTTGATGCACCAGCCGAGGACTTTATCGAGGTCGCGGCGGTAGGCCGACAGCGTGTGCGGCGACACCTGTCGCTCACTGCGCAGGTGTTCGCAGTAAGCGTCCAGTTGTCGTTCCATGTTCAGCGTACCGAACGCAGGGAGCTGTTGACCCGTGGCAGCACGCGGCCCATGACTTCGGCGATGTAGCTGAGGAACAGCGTGCCGACCGAACTCTTGTAGTGCTGCGGATCGCGGCTGGCGATCGCCAGAATGCCGTGAATCCCCTGATGGCTGACCGCGACCACGGCAGTGGAGCCGATCTGCTTGCGCTGCTCTTCGCCGAACAGGAAGTCCAGTTCATGTTCACGCAGGGTGCCGCTGACGCTTTTGCCTTCGGTGAGCAGGCCGCCGATCGCGGTTTGCGCGTCGGCGTGGGTCACCCAACGGCCGACCGGTGCCGGGTTGTCGCCGAGCAGGATCAGGCTGACAAAAGGCACCTGGAAGTCCTGGCGCAGGCTGTCTTCGACGCTGATCACCACGTCTTCTAGGCTGGCGGCGTCCATCAGGGCGAGGATCAGGCGGCGGGTCTTGTCGAACAGGCGATCGTTGTCGCGGGCGACGTCCATCAACTGCGAGAGGCGGTGGCGCATCTCGATGTTGCGGTCACGCAGAATAGTCATCTGCCGCTCGACCAGCGACACGGTGTCACCGCGTCGGTGGGGAATGCGCATGGCGGGCAGCAGTTCTTCGTGCTCGACGAAGAAGTCCGGATGAGCCTCCAGGTACGCGGCAACCGCTGCCGCCTCCAGGCTCTCGGACGCGGATTCGTCGGACTGTCGGGCGGGTACCTGAGGCTTATCGGTCATGGCTTCTGCTCACTCAAAGACGCACTTGTCCTTCGTATACACGCACTGCCGGACCGGTCATCAGCACCGGTTGGCCTGGGCCTGCCCACTCAATGGACAGGCGCCCGCCGGGCAGGTCGATCAACAGCGGCGAATCCATCCACCCCTGACTGATTGCCGCAACAGCCGCAGCGCAGGCGCCGGTGCCGCAGGCCTGGGTTTCCCCGGCGCCGCGTTCCCAGACGCGCAGTTGCGCGCGGTGGCGGTCGATGACCTGGAGAAAACCGACATTGACCCGCGCCGGGAAGCGCGGATGGTGTTCGATTTTCGGCCCCAGTTCATGCACCGGTGCGGTGTTGATGTCTTGCACGCGCAGCACCGCATGGGGGTTGCCCATCGACACGGCGGCCAGTTCGACCGTGGTGCCATCGACTTCAAGTTGATAGCTGGAGGCCTGCGCCGGTGCGTCGAACGGTATGTCCGCCGGCACCAGGCGTGGCGCGCCCATGTTCACGCCGATCTGGCCGTCGTTACGCACGTCCAGCTCAATGATGCCGCCCTTGGTCTCGACGCGAATCTTGCGCTTGGCGGTCAGGCGCTTGTCGAGCACGAAGCGGGCAAAGCAGCGTGCACCGTTGCCGCACTGTTCCACTTCCGAGCCGTCGGAGTTGAAGATCCGGTAACGGAAATCCACGTCCGGGTTGCTCGGCGCTTCGACGATCAGCAACTGGTCAAAACCGATACCAGTGTGCCGGTCGCCCCATTGCTTGGCGTGCTTGGGCTGAATATGCGCGTGCTGGCTGACCAGGTCGAGAACCATGAAGTCATTGCCCAGGCCGTGCATTTTGGTAAAACGCAGCAGCATGGGTTACTCCGGCAGCAGGCTTTCGCCGGCAAACAGCTCGGCCACGGTTTCGCGGCGGCGCACTTCAAATACCTGATCACCGTCTACCAACACTTCAGCGGCACGGCCACGGGTGTTGTAGTTGGAACTCATCACGAAGCCGTAGGCACCGGCCGAATGCACGGCCAGCAGGTCGCCTTCTTCCAGCGCCAGTTGGCGATCCTTGGCGAGGAAGTCGCCGGTTTCGCAGATCGGGCCGACCACGTCGTACTGGCGTGCGGCGGTGTCGCGCGGCTTGACCGCGGTGACGTCCATCCAGGCCTGGTACAGCGCCGGGCGGATCAGATCGTTCATCGCCGCGTCGACGATGGCGAAATCCTTGTGTTCGGTGTGCTTGAGATATTCGACCTGAGTCAGCAGCACGCCGGCGTTGGCGACGATGAAGCGGCCCGGTTCGAACACCAGCGCCAGATCGCGTCCGTTCAGACGTTCGCGCACAGCCTTGATGTAGTCGCCGGCCAATGGCGGCTCTTCATCGCGATAACGCACGCCCAGGCCACCACCGAGATCGATGTGGCGCAGATGAATGCCGCAATCGCCGAGGCGGTCGACCAGATCCAGCAGGCGGTCGAGGGCATCGAGGAACGGTGGCAGAGTGGTCAGTTGCGAACCGATGTGGCAATCGACGCCGATCACTTCCAGGTTCGGCAGGTGCGCGGCACGCACATACACGTCTTCGGCGTCGGCAATGGCGATGCCGAACTTGTTCTCTTTGAGACCGGTGGAAATGTACGGGTGGGTGCCGGCATCGACGTCCGGGTTCACGCGCAGCGAGACCGGCGCGCGAACGCCCAGTTCGGCGGCGACCACTTGCAGGCGTTCGAGCTCGTCGGTGGACTCGACGTTGAAGCAGTGCACGCCGACTTCCAGGGCACGACGCATGTCGTCACGGGTCTTGCCGACACCGGAGAACACGATCTTGTCGGCGCTGCCGCCAGCGGCCAGCACACGCTCCAGCTCGCCACGGGAAACGATGTCGAAACCGGCACCGAGACGGGCCAGGACATTCAGCACGCCGAGGTTGGAGTTGGCCTTGACCGCAAAGCAGACCAGGTGCGGCATGCCGGCCAACGCATCGGCGTAGGCCAGATACTGGGCTTCGATGTGCGCACGCGAGTAGACATAGGTGGGCGTGCCGAAGCGGTCGGCGATGGCGGACAGCGCCACACCTTCCGCGAACAGCTCCCCGCCACGGTAGTTAAAAGCGTCCATGGCGATCCCTTATTGGTAAACGTCGTGCTTGTGTGCTTTGGACGGCTGCTTTTGCGAAGACTGAGCTTGTTCGGCCGGGTCCTGATCGTCATCCGGCAGGTACAGCGGGCCTTTTTGACCACAGGCCGAAACGAGGCAGGCAACCGCGACGAGCGCAGCAAGGGAAGAGATCAGGCGCTTCATGGCGAAATCCTTGAAAATGCGTTAATTGCGCCGGAGTATACCGGCCACCCGGCAGCTTGCCTATGCGAGGGGGTTCCCGTCCGGCGGGGCTTGCCCAAAGCTGCCCGAATCGCCGCAATCTCCTGTAGGAGTGAGCCTGCTCGCGATAGCGGAGTGTCAGAGACATGTATGTTGACTGACACTCCGCTATCGCGAGCAGGCTCACTCCTACAAGGATTCGGTGTCAGGAGTGGGGCAGGTGCTTGGTCGTTAATCTTTGCAATCGGCCGGCAGCGTCCGTATCTTTCGGCGCTTGAGCCTGATCAGACATTTTTTGAGGTTGCCGCAATGAGTTTGTCCGAAGCCCGTTTCCACGATCTGGTCGATGCTACCCAGCAGACGCTGGAAGATATCTTTGATGACAGCGACCTGGATATCGACCTGGAAAGCTCGGCAGGTGTCTTGACCGTCAAGTTCGAAAACGGCTCGCAACTGATCTTCAGCCGTCAGGAGCCGCTGCGTCAGCTGTGGCTGGCGGCGGTGTCCGGTGGTTTCCACTTCGACTACGACGAAGAGAGCGAGCGCTGGATGTGCGACAAGAGCGAAGAACAGCTGGGCGAAATGCTCGAGCGCATCGTCAAGCAACAGGCTGGCGCTGAATTCGACTTCGAAGGTCTGTGATTTCGTGACTGACACCGCACCTGTTCGTCCGCCAAAGCCGCTTTACAGCAACATCAGCCCGGCCGTGCCTTCGCCGTGCAGCGGCGTGTGCCGGCTGGATGAACAGAAGGTTTGTCTCGGCTGCTTCCGGCATGTTGAGGATATTCGCGAATGGCGCTCGGCGGATGATGAGCGCCGTCGGATCATCTGCCAGCAGGCTGCCGCACGAAAATCACAAGCCTGATCCGATCTGTGGCGAGGGAGCTTGCTCCCGCTCGGCTGCGCAGCAGTCGTAGCAATTTCAGGGCCGCTACGCGCCCCAGCGGGAGCAAGCTCCCTCGCCACAAGGGTCTCCTCCGGTCCGGAGGGTGACTTGTATATTTTTTGAGCTGTGATAGTGTCCGACCACGCCTCAACCCATCGAGGCCTGGTGAAAACCCCGTCTTTTTTGGCGGGGTTTTGCTTTTTTTGTGTGCAGAAGAAAGGAGTCTGCCCGGATCATGACCGCACCTTCCATCACCCTTACCCGTCTGGACGTGCAACGTCTGGAGCGCCTGATCGACAGCCTGGATGACACGCTGCCGGGCGTGATCGCGCTGCAAACCGAACTGGACCGCGCCGATACACTGGTCGGCCACGATGAAGTGCCCGCTGACGTCGTGACCATGAATTCCCGCGTGCACTGCCGCGAAGAAGGCAGTGGCAAGGACTATCACCTGACGCTGGTCTATCCCAAGGACGCCAACGCCGACGAAGGCAAGATCTCGATTCTGGCACCGGTCGGCAGTGCGCTGCTGGGCCTGAAGGTCGGTCAGCACATCGACTGGCCGGCACCGGGTGGCAAGACCCTGAAACTGAACTTGCTCGAAGTCGAATCGCAGCCGGCCAACGGCGGTGAATTCCCCGAGTAAACCCGCCTCAGACTTGTTCGAGCGCCTCGTTCAGGGCGCGCTCCAGGTCGGCCTTGTAGCGCAGATACAAATTGCTTGAGCTCTGACCATCACCGAGCAGGCCCGACAGGTCCAGGTCGGTGATGTAGCAGCGATAGCGCTCGGTTTCGCGGCGTTGCTCGACGATCTCCCGGGCGACCACGCGAAACAGCTGGTCGCCATGTTCCAGCTCGCTGAATTCCCGTTGATTGCAATACAGGGTGACCTGCACCTCTCCTGGCGCAGCTTTGCCGATGATCGCCTGCACGTCGTAGAACGGTTTGTTGACCGGGGTCTGCGGCGCCGGCCGGGCTTCGACCCGTCGTGCGCGTCCGGGGCCCGAAGGCAACAACTGGTAATACAAAGTCTCAAGGCTGATCGCCGGGCTGCCCTCCATGGGCAACAGGGCTTCACGCCGGTACTGGATCGATTGCAGGAAGCGCTGCAGCGGCACGAGCAGGCTCTGCTCGTCGTGATACGGCAAACGCTGCTGCCACAGGGCGTTGAACTCATCGAGCACGTACAACTCGGCCTGATGTTCGGTGATCCGGTAGAACACCTGAATCGCTTCCGGCTGCCCCATCGGCAGGATCAATGCCAGATCGTGTTCCTCCAGCGCCATCGGATCAAGGTGCAGCGGGCTGTAACGTGCCTGCTCTTCGCCGAGATAATCCAGCAGCGCCGGCAATGTCGCGAGGGCCACGTGGTTGACCTGGCCCGGCACCAGTTCCAGCACGTGATAGTGCTGTTGCACCTGAATCAGGTAGCGATGGTTCAACTCACTGAGCAGCAGGGTTTGCGCGGTATCGACGATCTCTTCGACGCGACGGGCAATGAACTGCGCGCGGTTGTGGCAGAAGCAGCGCACCTTCAGCGATGGCTGTTGCCGGCCACGGGGCAGGTTGTTGAGGTAGTCGCGCAGGCAGTCGAGCAGCGCGTGGGGACCGTCGAAGCGGTTGACCAGCACTTCGTTCCAGCTGTTGAGCGTGACCTGATCCAGGGTCAATACGAGGTTTTCGCGCACTCCGGCGTAACTCAGCGAGTCGGTGCGCTCGGTGGTCATCAGGATATTCAGGTCGCGGTGATGCTTGAGCGGATCGACCCCGACGTTGACCAGCATCAGTACTTCGCTCGGCACGGCGGCGCGCAGCAACGGCTCTTCGGCGACGGTGGGCAAGGGCAGGGCGATGCTCTGTTGCAGGCTGCCGAGCAGGTTGAACAGTTCGAACTCGCTCAAGTCACTGGTGCCCGGATGCAGGGCCAGGCGGGTGCTGCTGTCGATCACGCCGTTGCGATGGCACCAGGTGAGCAGTTCGAGCAACTCGCGGCTGCGCTTGATCGGTGCGAAGTGTTCCCACTCCAGCGCGGTCAGGTTGCCGTTGTACAGGCCCCACTGGGTTTGCCCGGGCTCTTTCTTGTTCGGCGACTGCACCAGGGTCAGGGTGTCTTCGGCCAGATCCGGGGCGATCCCGGGGTTGATGAACTCGACCTTGTCGGCCTTGCGCTCGAATGCCGCGTACAGGCGACGGCCGAGGACGTTGAGATCACGTTTATTGATCAGGCTGACGGTCTGTTCGGTGCGGGCGAACTGGGTCAGGAAGCGATAGCTGTAATTCAGCTCGTTGACCAGCGCACGGCGTTCGGCACTGACCTGACGGACTTTCCACTGGCTGCGACTGTCGAGCAGCGCCAGTTGTCGCTGGTCCCAATGCCATTCGCTGGCCAGACGCTCCAGCAGCGAACGTTGCCAGCTCTGGGTGCGGCTGTTGCCGGTGAGCTTGCGATTGACCTTCAGATACAGCGCGCGGCGCACCAGCTCCAGTCGCTCCGGTTCATTGCGCGCCGTGAGGTATTCCTCGATGCGCCGGTACACCACCATGTACGGATCCAGCTCATCCAGATCCAACTGATTGGCGAACACCGCTTGCTTGAAGCGCAGGCTCAGGCACTGCACTTTCGGGTGTTCGCTGGCGTAGACCTCAGTCAGCAGCAGCTTGAGCACCGACTTGTAGGGTGACTCGATGCCCTTGAACAACTGCCACAGCCCGGCACCGATGAACTCCCCCGGCGGAATGGTCGCGAGATGGCCGAGGTCGAGGGTTTCGTCGGCGCGGATGAAACGCTTGGACAGCAAGGTGTCGGTGTAAAGATCGTAGGCGCTTTCCTCGTAGACCGGCACCAGCCACCAGATCGGCGTGCGCCCGGCCAGCCAGATCGCCGTGCGGTAAAACTCGTCCAACAGCAGATAGTGCTGAGTGGTGCCGCAGTTTTCGGAGCTGAGCTGGGTATCGCGTTCACCTTTGACGAAACGCACCGGGTCGATCAGGAAGAAATGCGCCTCCGCGCCTTGCGTAGCGGCCCAGGCTTCAAGCAGCTGACATTTCTTGCGCAGTTCGGCGAGCTCGTTTTCGCTCAGGTCCGGCGCGTGGCAGACCCACACGTCCATGTCGCTCTGATCGGCCTGGGCCAGCGTGCCGAGGCTGCCCATCAGGAACAGCCCGTGAATTGGCCGCGGCGGGTTACTGCCGTGGCGCGGCTTGTAGGAGAACGAGCGAGTCAGGCGTTGCGCTTCGGCGAGGGTATTGGCATCCGGCTCATAATTCGACAGACCGGCCGGAGTGCTGCCCGAGACATAACCCGGCAGCAGCGGGTGATTGACGTGGAAGAACAGCGGCAGCAGCGTCAACACGCCTTGCTGGCGCGTCGACAAGCCTTCGAGTGCCCGGCCGAGGCGGCCTTCATTGAGCTTGAGAAAACGCGCGCGCAGCTGGCTGAGGACCTTGCGGTCGATGCCTTCGTCCAGATCGGGGCGGATTTCATGGGTGCGCGTCATGTCAGCTCAAACCGGCTCGCAGGCTCGGACGAAGAAGGTCTCGGAATGGGAGGCAGTTTAGCCTCTGACCAGCGGGACTTTTAAGCTGAATTTGTTTTTGACGTCAGATTTTTAGCACGGGGCGGTGAAGTGGGCCCGCGGAAATCCCGTGGCAGGAGTTCCCGTGGGCAAAGACGGGAAAATCAGGCGGTTTCCTGCTCTCTCAGAATGGTCAGCACGGTTTGCACATTTTGCGCGGCATCGCGACCGAGGCTGGTCAGATACCCGCCATCGGGCTGGTCGGTGAGTTCTTTTTCGAAGAGGCGTTGGGCAGCGGCAATGTGTTTCGGGGCAGCGGTCTGATGAATTTTCAAACCTTCCTGGGAACTGTCCAGGTTGAAGAGTGCGAGGACTTCCAGTTCGGCAACCAACTCAGGGGTAAGCGACATAAGGACTCCAGACTTTCTAGGAATTGGACGACAGCGCCCCTAAGGTGAACCCGCTTTTGCGGCATGTCCAGTGCCTGAATCAGGGTTTTCGCCCAGGGATGCTTTTTGTGGCGAGGGAGCTTGCTCCCGCTGGGGCGCGCAGCGGCCCCAAAAGCTGACGACTGCCAGGCAGCCGAGCGGGAGCAAGCTCCCTCGCCACAGAGTCTAGTCTGGAAAAACGGGTTTACTGCTTTTCGGGCGGCAGCTCTGGCAATGCGCGCAGCGCCGCTTCGTACCATTCGGTATCGAAGGCGCGGTCTTCATCAAGCATCGCGTCAATCTCGTAGGCCAGCACGTGCGCCATCAGGTTGAGGATTTCTTCGCGCTCGACGCCTACCAGGGTCAGCTTGTTGAAGGTCGCTTTGGCCGCTGGCGGGTTGTCGCTTTCGATCTGGTTCTCGATGGCTCCGATCAACGTCATCTCGGTGAACTCTTCTTCGTCGTTGTCGATGTCTGTCGGCTCGCTCATGGCAGGCTCCTCAAGGAAAGGCGCCAGTTTACCCGCATTCAGCGGCGTGATGCTGCTGGCAGGATCGAGTCCGACGATCTATAAACAGTGACCGCCCACCCCGCACGGCCTGGAGGCTATGTGATGTTCAAGCTCTACGGATTCCCTGTCAGCAACTACTACAACATGGTCAAACTGGCGCTGCTGGAAAAAGGCCTGGCGTTCGAAGAGGTGACGTTCTATCCGACGCCGACCCCGCAATCGCTGGCGATCAGCCCGCGGGGCAAGGTCCCGGTGCTGGAGGTCGAAGGCGGTTTCATCAATGAAACCTCGGTCATCCTCGAATACATCGAGCAGAACGCGCAGGGTACGCCGCTGCTGCCTGCCGACCCGTTCGAGCGCGCGCAAGTGCTGGCCATGGCCAGGGAAATCGAGTTGTACATCGAGCTGCCGGGGCGCGCTTGTTATGGCGAGGCATTTTTTGGAATGACCCTGCCGGACGCGATCAAGGAGAAGACCAAGACCGAACTGTTGCTCGGCTTTGCGGCGCTGGGACGACACGGAAAATTCTCTCCGTACGTGGCGGGCGACAGTCTGAGTGTTGCCGATTTGTATTTCCTCTACAGCGTGCCACTGGCGTGTGCGGTCGGGCAGAAACTGTTCGGGATCGATTTGCTGGCCGAGATGCCGAAGGCCAAGGCGCTGCTGGAGCGACTTGAGCAGAATCCGCATGTGCAGAAGATTGCGGCGGACAAGGACGCAGCGATGCCGGCGTTTTTGGCGATGATCGCAGCCAAGAAGTGAGTTTTCTAGCGTTCTGAAATCAGTCATCGCTGGCGAGCCAGCTCCCACAGGTCTTTGGGTCGAACGCAAATTGTGTTCCAGCAAAGAACCCTGTGGGAGCTGGCTTGCCAGCGAAGCTTTTAGCGGCTGGCGATCAGGGCCTGACCGCGAACAACCGCAGCCTTGACCTGCGCCGGCGCAGTCCCGCCGATGTGGTCACGGGCATTCACCGAGCCTTCCAGGGTCAGCACGGCGAACACGTCCTGCTCGATCTGATCGCTGAACTGACGCAGTTCTTCCAGGCTCATCTCGGCCAGGTCCTTGCCAGTGTCGACGCCGTACTTCACCGCGTGACCAACGATTTCGTGGCAATCACGGAACGGCAGACCACGGCGCACCAGGTAGTCCGCCAGGTCGGTGGCGGTGGAGAACCCGCGCAGTGCCGCTTCGCGCATGATCGCGTGCTTCGGCTTGATCGCGGGGATCATGTCGGCGAACGCCCGCAGCGAATCGCGCAGGGTGTCGGCAGCGTCGAACAGCGGTTCCTTGTCTTCCTGGTTGTCCTTGTTGTAGGCCAGCGGCTGGCCTTTCATCAGGGTCAGCAGGCCCATCAGCGCGCCGAACACACGGCCGGTCTTGCCGCGTACCAGCTCTGGCACGTCGGGGTTTTTCTTTTGCGGCATGATCGAGCTGCCGGTGCAGAAACGGTCTGGCAGATCGATGAACTGGAACTGCGCGCTGGTCCACAGCACCAGTTCTTCGGAGAAACGCGACAGGTGCATCATCGCGATGCTCGCGGCCGAGCAGAATTCGATGGCGAAGTCGCGATCGGACACGTTGTCCAACGAGTTGCCGCCCACCGCGTCGAAGCCAAGCAGTTGCGCGGTGTATTCGCGGTCGATCGGGTAGGTGGTGCCAGCGAGTGCGGCACTGCCCAGCGGCATGCGGTTGGTGCGCTTGCGGCAGTCGACCAGGCGCTCGTAGTCGCGGCTGAGCATTTCGAACCAGGCCAGCATGTGGTGGCCGAAGGTCACTGGCTGCGCAGTCTGCAGGTGGGTGAAGCCCGGCATGATGCTGGCGGCTTCACGCTCGGCTTGCTCCAGCAGGCCTTTTTGCAGGCGGGTGATCTCGGCGAGGATCAGGTCGATTTCGTCACGCAGCCACAGGCGGATGTCGGTGGCGACCTGGTCGTTGCGGCTACGGCCGGTGTGCAGTTTTTTGCCGGTGATGCCGATGCGGTCGGTCAGGCGTGCTTCGATGTTCATGTGCACGTCTTCGAGGTCGACGCGCCAGTCGAACTGGCCGGCCTCGATTTCGCCCTGGATGGTCTGCAGACCATCGATGATGCTGTCGCGCTCGGCATCCGTCAGCACGCCGACCTTGGCCAGCATGGTGGCGTGGGCGATCGAGCCCATGATGTCGTGGCGATACAGGCGCTGGTCGAAAGTGACGGAGGCGGTGAAGCGGGCGACGAAGGCGTCGACGGGTTCACTGAAGCGGCCGCCCCAGGACTGATTGGTCTTGTCAGTGCTCATGAATTCGCTCGTATCGGCTTGGAGAAAGAAGGCGTGAAACGCTGGCGCGGATAATAACAGGGTTGCCAATCCTGTCGCTGACACCGGTCGATACGTTTTTTTCTCATCTGCTCGTTCATAGTCGGCGCTGTCTGTGGGGGATTTGCGCAAGGATATTTTTCGATTGAGCAATATCGGCCCGGCAAGCGTCTACAGTTGGACATAAGGGTCGGCGCGACTGCGGATCGCACAAAGGTCCGGACGCCGACTATAAGAAGAGGGGGTGGGTGGATTGTTCTTTGGCAAACCCCGTGAAAAACGCAGAAAACAGCGGGCTTTGAGCAGTACGACCCGGACACTGGCAAATATTGCTGGCCGACGTACGGCACTTTTTGGCGCTCGGGCTAGTCTTAGCGTGGATCGCGGTGACGGATGTCACTTCACCTGTCTACGCTATCCTTGTGCGAGACTCACGCAGGAATCCAGCGCAATATGAATGTCCTGATCGTTGATGACGAACCACTGGCTCGCGAGCGCCTAAGCCGCATGGTAAGCGAGCTCGAGGGTTACACAGTCCTGGAGCCCAGCGCCACGAATGGCGAAGAGGCGTTGGCGCTGATCGACAGCCACAAGCCGGATATCGTGCTGCTCGATATCCGCATGCCGGGCCTCGATGGCCTGCAGGTCGCTGCCCGTCTGTGCGAACGCGAAACGCCGCCGGCCGTGGTGTTTTGCACCGGCCCCGATGAATTTGCCGTGGAAGCCCTGCAGGCCAGCGCCGTGGGCTATGTGGTGAAACCCGTGCGAACCGAACATCTGCATGACGCCCTGAAACGGGCAGAACGTCCCAACCGGGCGCAACTCTCTGCCCTGACCCGTCCCGCCGCCGAAAGCGGCAACGGCCCGCGCAGTCATATCAGCGCCCGAACCCGTAAAGGCATCGAACTGATCCCGCTGGATCAGGTGGTCTACTTCATTGCCGATCACAAGTACGTGACCTTGCGCCATGAAAGCGGTGAAGTGCTGCTGGACGAACCGCTCAAGGCGCTCGAAGACGAATTCGGCGAGCGTTTCGTGCGCATTCACCGCAATGCGCTGGTCGCCCGTGACCGCATCGAACGTCTGCAACGCACGCCGCTGGGGCACTTTCAGCTGTTCCTCAAGGGCCTCAATGGCGATGCTCTGATCGTCAGCCGCCGCCATGTGGCGGGCGTGCGCAAAATGATGCAGGGCCTGTAACCCGGTCATTCCGGGCGGCTCTGAAGTCTTTTTACCAGGCATTGCCGGCCAGGGAGGCCACGCCGTTTCTGATTCAAGTCAAAGTGGATTTGACTGAGCTGTTATTATCCGCCGTATCTATTCAGTACGGATTGATCCATGTCCTCTCGCGAAATCCGCATCGCCACCCGTAAAAGTGCGTTGGCCCTCTGGCAGGCCGAATACGTCAAAGCCCGTCTGGAAGCGGCCCATCCGGGTCTGCTGGTGACGCTGGTGCCCATGGTCAGTCGCGGCGACAAGCTGCTCGACTCGCCGCTGTCGAAAATCGGCGGCAAGGGCCTGTTCGTCAAGGAACTGGAAACCGCGCTGCTGGAAAACGAAGCCGACATCGCCGTGCACTCGATGAAAGATGTGCCGATGGACTTCCCCGAAGGTCTGGGTCTGTTCTGCATCTGCGAGCGCGAAGACCCGCGTGATGCGTTCGTTTCCAATACTTATCAAAGCCTGGATGCGCTGCCCGCCGGCGCCATCGTCGGCACCTCCAGCCTGCGTCGTCAGGCGCAACTGCTGACGCGTCGCCCGGATCTCGAGATCCGCTTCCTGCGCGGCAACGTCAATACCCGTCTGGCCAAGCTCGATGCCGGTGAGTACGACGCGATCATCCTCGCGGCAGCCGGTCTGATCCGCCTCGGTTTCGAAGACCGCATCACCTCGGCGATCAGCGTCGACGACAGCCTGCCGGCCGGTGGCCAGGGCGCGGTCGGCATCGAATGCCGTAGTGCCGACACTGAAATTCACGCCTTGCTGGCGCCGTTGCACCACGCCGATACCTCCTCGCGCGTCACCGCTGAGCGTGCCCTCAACAAACATCTGAATGGTGGCTGCCAGGTGCCGATCGCCTGCTACGCCGTGCTCGAGGGTGAGCAGTTGTGGTTGCGTGGTCTGGTCGGCGAGCCGAGCGGTGGCAAGCTGCTCAGTGCTCAGGCGCGCGCACCGCGTGCCGATGCTGAGGCGCTGGGCGTGAAGGTCGCTGAAGACCTGCTCGGCCAGGGTGCCGACGACATTCTCAAAGCGGTGTATGGCGAGGCAGGTCACGAGTGACCGGTTGGCGAGTGCTGCTGACACGCCCTGCGGACGACTGCGCGGCGCTGGCCGCGGTGTTGGCCCAAGAAGGTTTTTTCAGCAGTTGCCTGCCGCTTCTGGACATCGCACCGCTGCCGGTTTCTGACAGCATGCGTCAGGCGATGACAGAGTTGCCGCACTGCAGCGCCGTCATCGTGGTCAGCAAACCGGCGGCGCGAATTGCGCTTGATCTGCTCGATGCCTTTGGCCTGCACTCGCTGTCGATGCCGTGGTTCAGCGTCGGTGCGGCGACCGCACAGATTCTTCGTGATCGTGGCCTGGACGTGCACTTCCCGGCCACCGGCGATGACAGTGAAGCGTTGCTGCAATTGCCGCGTCTGCGCGAAGCCGTCACCCGGTCCGGTGCGCAGGTGTTGATCCTGCGCGGGGAGGGTGGCCGCGAGCTGCTCGCCGAGCGCCTGCGCGCACTAGGTGCTAGTGTCGAGTATCTGGAGTTGTATCGGCGTGACCTGCCGGCCTACCCGCCACAAGAGCTGCCGCGGCGGATTGCAGCGGAACGCTTGAACGGGCTGGTGGTCAGCAGTGGACAGGGTTTCGAGCACCTGCGCCAAATGGCCGGCGATGCCTGGCCGGCGATTGCGCAGTTGCCGTTGTTTGTTCCAAGCCCAAGGGTCGCCGAGCTGGCACGTGCCGCCGGGGCTCAAACAGTTGTGGATTGCCGCGGCGCGAGTGCCGCGGCTTTGCTGACGGCGTTACGGGAGCATCCCGTGCCCGTTCTCTAATGCAAAGGATGGATACGTGAGCGAAACAGCCTTGCCTAAAGATGACGTCCAACCTGTGATCGATGCCCAGGTTGAAACTCCACCGCCGGCCAAAGAGCCGCGCCGAGGCAACGGACTGGCCATTGTCGCCCTGTTGCTCGGCGCTGCCGGCGTGGCGATCGGTGGCTGGGGTGTCTGGCAGGTGCGGCACCTGCAGACCAACACCGCACAACAGTCAGGCCAGGTGCAGGCGCTGAACGATCAGGCGCAGAGCCTGAAGCTCAACGAACAGCGCCTGACCGAGCGCCTCGCGCAGTTGCCGGGTGCTGATGAGCTCGCTGAACGCCAGCGTCTGGTGACGCAACTGCAAGGTGATCAGCAGCGCCTCAACCAGCGTCTGGAAACCGTCCTCGGTGCCAGCCGCAAGGACTGGCGTCTGGCCGAGGCCGAGCATCTGCTGCGTCTGGCCAGCCTGCGTCTGTCGGCGTTGCAGGACATCAGCAGCGCCCAGGCGCTGGTGCAGGGGGCCGACGAAATTCTCCGTGAACAGAACGACCCAGGCTCGTTCGCCGCCCGCGAGCAAGTGGCGAAAACCCTGGTCGCCCTGCGCAGCACCGAGCAGCCGGATCGTACCGGGCTGTTCCTGCGCATTGGCGCGTTGCGCGATCAGGTCATCGAACTGACCGAACTGGCGCCGGAGTACAAGGATCGCGGCGAATCATTGCTGGGTCTGACCGCTGACGGTGATGGCGCGAGCCGCTGGGCGCAGTGGTGGGATCAGATTTCCCGCTACATCCGCATCGATTTCAACGCCGACAAGAATGTGAAGCCACTGCTGGCGGGGCAGAGCCTGAGCCAGGTTCGCCTGGCCCTGAGCCTGGCGCTGGAGCAGGCGCAGTGGGCTGCGCTCAATGGTCAGGCGCCGGTTTACACCCAGGCATTGACCGAAGCGCGGGACGTGCTCAAAGGTAATTTCAATCCGGACAATCCGCAGAGCAAGGTCATGCTCGAGCAGGTTGCCGAGCTGAGCCAGCAACCGGTCACGGTCAAGACGCCAGACCTCACCGGCACGCTGAGTGCGGTGCAAGGCTACCTGGAGCGACGTAACGTCAATGCTGAAGAGTCGGTGAAACCGTTCGCCAAACCTGCCGCCAACACCGCGCAGGAGACCACGCCATGAAACGCCTGTACGTGATCGTGTTTCTGGTGATTGCCGCGACAGCGGCATTGGGCCTGGCGATTGCCGAGCACTCCGGGTACGTGCTGATTGCCTACAAGAGCTTCCGCTACGAGGCGAGCCTGTGGGCCACGCTGGGGCTGATCGCGGTGCTGTGGCTGCTGATCTGGGGCATCAAGGCGCTGGTCGAATTGGTCATGGCCTCCAGTGGTGTGGTCAATCCCTGGTCGCGGCGTAACCGCAGCCGTCGGGTGCAGGTGGCGATCGAACACGGTCAGCTGGATCTGGCGGAAGGGCGTTGGGCCAGCGCGCAACGTCATCTGTATCGCGCTGCTGAAGCCGAGCGCCAGCCGCTGTTGTATTACCTCGGCGCGGCACGCGCGGCCAACGAACAAGGCAAGTACGAAGAATGTGATCAGTTGCTCGAACGCGCCCTGGAGCGCCAGCCGCAGGCCGAACTGGCGATCGCCTTGAGTCATGCGCAGTTGCAGACCGATCGCGGCGACACCGAGGGGGCACTGGTGACCCTGCAGGCGATGCACGAGCGGCATCCGCATAACGTGCAGACCCTGCGTCAGTTGCAGCGCCTGCACCAACAGCGTGGCGACTGGTCGGCGGTCATTCGCCTGTTGCCGGAACTGCGCAAGGACAAGGCACTGCCGGCGGCTGAGCTGGCCGAGCTCGAGCGTCGCGCCTGGGGCAACAACCTGTCGCTGGCCGCGCACCGTGACGAGGATGGCAAAGTCGGTCTGCAGTCGCTCAATCGCGCCTGGGAGCAGTTGAGTGCCGCGCAACGCCAGGAGCCGGCGCTGGTGCTGGCGTATGCCGAACAACTGCGTCAGTTGGGGGCTCAGGTCGAAGCCGAAGAGCTGCTGCGCAGCGCCCTTAAACGCAAGTACGACAGCCACTTGGCCCGACTGTATGGACTGGTGCGCGGCAGCGATCCGGCCCGTCAGTTGCAGACTGCCGAAGGGTGGCTCAAGGAGCATCCGGGCGATGCAAGCCTGTTGCTGACCCTGGGGCGTCTCTGCCTGCAAACCAGCCTGTGGGGCAAGGCCCGGGATTATCTGGAGAGCAGCCTGCGAGTGCAGCGCAATCCGGAAGCCTGCGCAGAGCTGGCACGCCTGCTGGCGCAACTGGGCGACACCGAGCGCAGCAACCAGTTGTTCCAGGAAGGTCTCGGACTGCTCGATGAGCGTCTTCTGGCCGCACCACTGCCAGTGCCGGTTCACGCTTGAAATAACGAGGGAGAATGCTCCCTCGTTAACGCTCAGCGAACGGAGAATGTCCTTTTCGTGGGTGTCCTAGGCAAAGTCCTACAATGGACTACACCGATTCCTCTCGCGCCTGTCGGGTTTTCCCTACACTTCTGATGAACTGTCGGCAGGAACCTGCCTTGAAAGGCTGACAAGCTTTCCTCTACCGTAACTGCCTGTCTCTACTGTTACGGAAAAGCCATGTCGTTGGCCTGTTCACGCTCCTTGTTTTTCACGGCTTTCACTGCAGCGGCGCTGGCCCTGGGAGCTTCCTATTACCTCGAATACGCGGTCGGGCTGACGCCCTGCAGCCTGTGCCTGGCGCAACGGTTGTTCATGACGTTGCTGATCGGCTGTTGTGGCCTGGCGGCGGTTCATGGGCCGCGGCGTGTCGGCCTGTCGCTGTACTGGATGAGCGCGCTTTGCATAAGCCTGGGCGGGACCATCGCCGCCTGGCGGCAAGTGTTGTTGCAGAGCGATCCGCTGTTGCAAATGACTCACTGTGTACCCGACGCCGAAGCCCTGTTCAGCAATCTGCCGTGGCTGTGCGCCACGGTACGCATGTTTAAAGGCAGTGCCGATTGCGCGGAAATTTCCTGGACACTGTTCGATCTGAGCATTCCGGAGTGGAGTCTGCTGTTCTTTGTGGCGATGTCGATCCTTGCGATGTACCAATTGCTGCGGCTGGTCTGGAACGCTCTGCAACGACCACTCAGCGGCGAAGCGTCGCACCGCACGTTGGTCAGGGATTAAACACTTGTATGAACTTTATCTCCTGCGTACCTTGAAGCCATAGGCGTGCGGGCATAATCTGGCCCGCACGTGTCATTGGATTTATGTTGCTCGATGACGCTCTGCCCGGTCGGCCTCCAAGCGCTAAAAGCCAGAAGAGGGGCGCGGGTGTAGAGCAGCATGACCCACAAGGGAAGAGAGATCGCCATGCTCGAAAGTTGTCAGAATGCTCAGGAACGTTGGGGTGGAGTTCATCTGCTGATCGACCGCTGGTTGCACGAGCGTGAAGATCTGATCGGCGCCTACGACAGGCTCGGTGCGCAGCCTGAGTCGCTGTCCGAGAGTCGCAAGCCCTTGCAGGAATTCTGCGGTGTGCTGGTCGACTACGTTTCGGCCGGGCACTTCGAAATCTACGAACAGCTGACGGGCGAAGCCAAGGCGTTCAACGACAAGCGTGGCCTGGAACTGGCCGACACGATTTACCCGCGCATCGACGTGATCACCGAGAAGCTGCTCGCGTTCAACGATCTGTGCGACGCGGGCAAATGCGTCGCCGAGAAGTTCAAGGAACTGGGCGGCCTGCTGCACGAGCGCTTCGAGCTGGAAGACTGTCTGATTGAAGTGCTGCACACGGCACACAAGCAGGAAGATCCGGTTCAGGCTTGATTCGTTTCTCGCAGACATAAAAAACGCGGTGCGCCGAAAGCGCACCGCGTTTTTTTATGCCTGCGTGTTGGGTGCGATCAGCTCGTTGCGCCCCGCAACTCGACCTCAAACACCAGTGGCGTAAACGGCGCAATCAGATCGCCCGCACCGTCAGCGCCGTAGGCCTGATCCGATGGAATCACCAGTCGCCACTTGGCACCCACCGGCATGTTCTGCAGCGCAGTACGCCAGCCGGCAATCACGCTGTCGAGGCTGAACCATTGCGGCTGAGTGTTCTGATCGAACACCGTGCCATCCGGCAGTCGACCGACATACAACACCTGGACTTTTCCATCCGGACCGGCCTTGGCACCGGTGCCCGGCGTCAGTTCGGTCAGCAGAATGCCGTCGGCCAGTTCCTTCACGCCTGGCTTGGCTTTTTCGGCGGTGAGAAAACGTTGCTCGTTCTCCATCGCGGCATCGCTCGAAGGCAGCGAAGAGTGTTCGGCATTTTGCGATTCATGATCAGCAAGGATCTGCTCGATCCGTGCTTCGCTCAGCGCCAGGGGCTTGCCTTGATAGGCCTGCTGCAAACCTTCGACCAGTGCCTGGATCTGCAATTGAGGGACCTCCTGACGCAGCCGTTCACCGAGGCTGGCGCCGAGGCTGTAAGCCAGATCGTGGGCGTCGTTCGCAGTGGTTTTTTCGTCGGCGTGGGCGGCGGAAAAAATCATGCAGAGGGATAAAAAAAGGTAGCGCGACATGGGCACTCTCCGTCCTGAGATGCGGGCGATTATGCCAGCGCGAACGTCTGCAACGGTGAACTGCTTTTGCCTTTGTGCAGAACATTTTCGCTTCGTTGCAACGCAACGGTTTCGTTACTGTCAAGATGACCTAGCGGCGGTAACTGCAGAGGTCTAGTATGAGCCGCACTCACGTCAGCCAGGAGGTAAACCATGTCGGCCACCAAGAAGCCTGTAAACACTCCGTTGCACTTACTCCAACAACTCTCGGGCAGCCTGCTCGAGCATTTGGAAAACGCTTGCTCGCAAGCCTTGGCTGATGCTGAAAAACTGCTCGCCAAACTGGAAAAGCAACGCGGCAAGGCGCAAGAAAAACTGCACAAATCCCGCACCAAATTGCAGGACGCAGCCACTGCCGGTAAAGCCAAGGCGCAGAACAAGGCCAAGGCTGCAGTCAAAGAACTCGAAGACCTGCTCGACGCGCTGAAGGATCGTCAGTCCGACACTCGCGGCTACATTCTGCAACTCAAGCGCGATGCCCAGGAAAGCCTGAAACTGGCTCAGGGTGTCGGTCGTGTGCAAGAGGCCGCCGGCAAGGCGCTGTCCTCCCGTGCAGCCAAACCTGCAGCAGCGCCTGCGAAGAAAGCGGCAGCCAAACCTGCAGTGGCGAAAGCGCCGGCGAAAACCGCTGCGGCGAAACCAGCGGCCAAGCCAGCAGCCAAGGCTCCGGCTAAAGCTGCGGCCAAACCTGCTGCAAAAACTGCTGCGACCGCGGCGAAAAAACCTGCGGCAGCGAGCACTGCAAAACCTGCTGCACGTACTGCCGCCGCCAAACCGGCTGCTGCAAAACCGGCCGCCAAACCAACCGCAAAACCTGCTGCGCGCAAAGCGGCTCCGGCAAAAACCGCCGCCGCTAAACCCGCTGCGAAAGTGGCGGTAAAACCTGCAGCCAATCCTGCAGCCAAACCTGTTGCGGCAAAAACCACTGCCAAACCAGCCGCTAAAACCGCTGCCAAACCAGCCGCAAAGCCAGCAGCTAAAGCCACTGCCAAACCAGCCGCCAAACCTGCTGCTGCCAAGCCGGCAACCGCTGCCGCCAAGCCTGCTGCCAAACCAGTGGCAGCAAAGCCAGCCGCTAAACCCGCCGCGAAAAAACCGGCCGCTGCCAAACCCGCTGCCGCCAAACCGGCGACCGCCGCTGCCGCCAAGCCAGCCGCTACAGCGCCGGCCACCGCAGCTGCTCCAGCCGCTCCTGCCTCGACCACCACGACTGCGCCAACGCCAGCCGCAACGTCGAGCACCAGCAGCAACCCGACCAGCGCTTCCTAAGTGCCGGTTGCCGCGACGCGCAGCATTTGCAGCGCGTCGCGGTTCGGGCTGGCGGCCGATCCCGCCAGACGCTCAAGCCACTCTTCCGACGCTGATGCAGCCTGCAACGGCCAGTCCTGAGCGATTTGCTCAAGTTGCCATAGCAGATGCCGTTCGGCTTCCAGCTCCAGCGCTTTCATCTGTTCACGCAGGCCCTTGAGCACCGGATCCTCTTCGGCCAGGATTTTCCATTGAGTGCGCAACGCACGCAGTGGCTGCACCACCTCCCGATCCCAAGGCCCCACCAGCATTTTCAGCTGCTCCGCGCGCTGTTCGTCGCAAGCCACGCCGCGTTGTTCCAGCCACAGACCACACAGCAACAGGCACACGTTGGCCCCCGCTGTCTGCAGTTGCAGGCAGGCCGGTTCCACGCCCGGTCGGGCGTAGGTGGCAAGGGAAAAGCTCCACAGGTCAGAGGACATCGTGCTACTCGCGCCAGTTGTGAGCGAAGCTGGTAGACTCCGCCGCCATTATGATCCGACTTCAGAACCTGACTTTACAGCGTGGCCCGCAACGTCTGCTAGAAGACGCCGAGCTGACCCTGCACGCCGGCCACAAAGCTGGCCTCATCGGTGCCAACGGCGCCGGCAAATCCAGCCTGTTCGCCTTGTTGCGCGGCGAGTTGCACCCGGACTCGGGCGATTGCCTGCTGCCGGCCGACTGGCGGATCGCGCACATGCGCCAGGAGGTCGACACGCTCGAGCGCCTGGCGGTCGACTATGTGCTCGATGGCGACCTGCGTCTACGCGAAGTGCAACGTGACCTCGCCGTAGCCGAAGCAGCCCACGATGGCACGGCTCTGGCCCGTCTGCACGCCGAACTCGACAGCGCCGACGGTTATACCGCCGATGCGCGGGCGCGCAAGTTGCTGGCCGGGCTCGGTTTCACCAACGAGCAGATGGATCGGCAGGTAGGAGATTTCTCCGGTGGCTGGCGGATGCGTCTGAACCTGGCGCAGGCCTTGATGTGTCCGTCGGACCTGTTGCTGCTCGACGAACCGACCAACCACTTGGACCTCGACGCGATCATCTGGCTCGAAGAGTGGCTGAAAAGCTACCCGGGCACCTTGCTGTTGATTTCCCACGACCGCGACTTCCTCGATGAAGTGGTCGATCACGTGGCCCACGTCGATCAGCGCAAACTGACCCTTTACCGCGGCGGCTACACCGCGTTCGAGCGCGCCCGTGCCGAACGTCTGGCCCAGCAACAGCAGGCCTACGAGAAGCAGCAGGCGCAACGTGCGCACATGGAAAGCTACATTGCCCGCTTCAAGGCTCAGGCCACCAAGGCCCGTCAGGCGCAGAGCCGGATCAAGGCACTGGAGCGCATGGAAGAGCTGTCGGCGGCCCACGTCGATTCGCCATTCGATTTCGTGTTCCGCGAGTCGACCAAGATCTCCAGCCCGCTGATCGATCTGTCCGATGCGCGTTTGGGTTACGGCGATAAAACCATCCTGGAGAAGGTCAAGCTGCAACTGACCCCGGGTGCGCGGATCGGTCTGCTCGGACCGAACGGCGCCGGTAAATCGACGCTGATCAAGAACCTTGCTGGCGAACTCGAGCCGCTGGCCGGACGCCTGACCCGTGGCGAGAACACCGTGGTCGGCTACTTCGCCCAGCATCAGCTCGACTCGCTCGACGCCAAGGCCAGCCCGTTGCTGCACTTGCAGCGTCTGGCACCGACCGAGCGCGAGCAGACCCTGCGCGACTTTCTCGGCGGTTTCGACTTCCGTGGCGCACGCATCGATGAGCCGGTACTGAATTTCTCCGGTGGCGAGAAAGCGCGTCTGGCCCTGGCATTGATCGCCTGGGAACGGCCGAACCTGTTGCTGCTCGACGAACCGACCAACCACCTCGACCTGGAAATGCGCCTGGCGCTGACCATGGCGCTGCAGGAATTCAGCGGCGCGGTACTGGTGGTGTCTCACGATCGGCACTTGCTCAAGAGCACCACCGACAACTTCTATCTGGTCGCTGATGGCAAGGTCGAAGAGTTCGATGGCGACCTCGAAGACTACGCCCGCTGGCTAGTGGAATACCGTCAGCGCAACGCCCCGGTCAGCAACACCCCGGTCAACCCGGACAAGACTGACAAGAAGGCTCAACGTCAGGCCGCTGCTGCATTGCGTCAGCAACTGGCACCGCACAAGCGTGAAGCCGACAAGCTCGAAGCCGAGCTGGGCAAGCTCCACGAGAAACTCGCCAAGGTCGATGCTAGCCTCGGTGACAGCGACATCTACGAGCCGGCGCGCAAGAACGAGTTGCGTGATCTGCTGGCCGAACAGGCCAAGTTGAAAGTGCGCGAAGCCGAACTGGAAGAGGCCTGGATGGAAGCCTTGGAAACGCTGGAAAGCATGCAGGCGGAGCTGGAGGCGCTGTCCTGATGGACGCGTTCAAGCTGCCGCTGCCGGCCATGTGGGTCGAGCCGATCTGGCTCGGCGTGCAGATTCTGCTGATCCTGCTGGCCGGTTACATTGCCCAGCGCTTTGTCGCCAAATGCCTGACCCGTCTGGGTGAGCGCTATCCGTTCCCGCCGCAGTTGCTGATGCCGCTGCGTGGCGGGCTGCGCTGGCTGATCATGGGCAGCGCGCTGATCTTTGTGCTGGAGCGCCTCGGCGTGTCGGCCACGGTGTTGTGGACCGCGCTGTCGGGTTTCGTCGCGGTGGCGGCGGTGGCGTTCTTCGCGATGTGGAGTGTGCTGTCGAACCTGCTCTGCGCGATCCTGATCTTCACCGTCGGCCCGTTCCGTCTGGGGGATGTGGTCGAGTTGGTGGACACCACCGACAAGCCCGGCGTCAAAGGCCGGGTGGTGGCGATCAATCTGCTCTACACCACGTTGATCGAGGCTGAAGAACTGGGCACCGGCAGCGCCATGGTGCAGGTGCCGAACAGCTTGTTCTTCCAGCGCTCGGTGCGGCGCTGGCGCGGGACGGATGTTTTTCCTTCCAGTGGGTTTGAGAAGTAAGTCTTGAAGCAAGATCAAAAGATCGCAGCCTTCGGCAGCTCCTACAGGGTCAGCGCCAATTCCATGCAAGAGCTGCCGAAGGCTACGATCTTTTGCTTTTAGGCCCAAACCGCATTAGCTTGGACGTTTGGTACGAGTCCGAGTCGAGGTGTGCGATGGAGCTTCAAACATGGCTGGCATTCTTTGCCGCCTGCTGGGTGATCAGTCTGTCCCCGGGCGCCGGCGCCATTGCGTCGATGTCCAGCGGTCTGCAATACGGTTTCTGGCGCGGTTACTGGAATGCCTTGGGCCTGCAAGTTGGCTTGGCGGTGCAGATTGCGATTGTCGGCGCCGGTGTTGGCGCGATTCTTACTGCTTCGGCCACGGCGTTCTATGCGATCAAATGGTTTGGCGTGGCCTATCTGGTCTATCTGGCGATCAAGCAATGGCGTGCGCTGCCCATGGACATGAGCGACGACGCGGCGGTGCGGCCGATCGGCAAACCGTTGGCCCTGGTGTTCCGCGGCTTTCTGGTGAACATCAGCAACCCCAAGGCATTGGTGTTCATGCTGGCGGTGCTGCCGCAGTTCATCAATCCGCATGCACCGTTGCTGATGCAGTATCTGGTGATCGGCGTGACCATGATCTGTGTTGATCTGATCGTCATGGCCGGCTACACCGGGTTGGCATCCAAGGTGCTGCGCCTGTTGCGTACCCCGACGCAGCAGAAGCGCATGAACCGCACGTTTGCCGGGCTGTTCATTGGCGCGGCGGCGTTCATGGCGACGTTGCGCAAAGCGGCGGTCTAAAAGCCTCGGCCACAAAAAAGGCGACCTCTTGAGGTCGCCTTTTTATTTCTACTGATTTCTCTAGAGAACTCAGTTGTAGCGAGGGGATTCATCCCCTCACCACAGGGTTATTCACTCAGCCGGCTAGTGCAAAATCACCGGCGCAGTATCACGCGGCAGATTGTTGCGCTGCTGCGGTTCACGCGGCTGCTCGTAACCGCTGCCACCCAGCTGCATGCTCAGTTGCCCGGCCACGTCTTCGCCCAGCGCTTTCGACACCTCACGCACCACCCGAGGGCGGTTCAGCGAGATCTTGATGTCGCGGCCGTTCACCAGTTTGGTGTCCTGTGCTTCACCCATCGCCGTGAAGGCCGACGTGATCTCGTAAGTCTTGGTGTTGATCAGGCTGAAATCCGCCACCAGCGTCAGGCCCAGCACCGCCGAATAGCTGTCGGTGTGCGCCAGCTCATTCATGTCCTGGGTGAAATCGATGTCGGACACGGTGCCGAACAACACATAGTCGGCGCCCTTGAAGTTGCCGGCCTTGATGCGTTTGATCACGTCGTAGATATCACCCTTGGACGACGCGGTGTACGGCGTGCCCTGCACCAGCTGGAACATACCGGTGCGCAGGATTTCACCCTTGATGTCGCCGGTGAATTTGCGCAGCTCGGTCTGCTCGATGTAGCTGGTGGTCGCTTCCAGCTCGTTGTAGTTCGACGAACCACTGGAGCTGTAGTAACCCTCGCGGTAATTGTTCTGCGCCGAAACGATGTGGATGTATTGCTCCACACGCTCCTGATACGCCAGATCCGTCACCGCGACTTTCGGGGCCGCTTGCGCGCTGAACGCGCAAGCCAGGGCCATCATGCCAATCCATGCGCGCATTGCTTAACGCTCCGTGGTTTTGCGGATCTCTTTTTCGTCCATCCACTCGGCCAGACCGCTTTCAACGTCGATCAGTTGCAGGCTGAATTTGTAGAAGACGTCCTTGTAGTCGCTGCTGCGCTTGACGATCGAGCTGATCGAGCCTTCCAGACGGTATTTGGCGGCGATCATGTTGCCGGTCTTGGCCACGGTGCTCTTCTTGTACAGGCCGCTCTGGTTTTGCAGCTTGAGCTGATCAACCTGGCTCTGCATTGCGGTGTTGTCGCTGGCGAAGCGGGCAGTGCCGGACTTCATCAACTGGGTCTTGATGCTGGTGGTGATCTCGCGGGTATCGATGTACTCGCTGGTCTTGTTCTTCACGTCGTAGACCTGCACCACCGGGCGGCCCTGCAGGATGCCGGACTGGGCCAGCGAGCGGGTCATCGATTCGGCGATCATTTGCAGGTCGGTCGAACCGAATTCGTTGGTCACGGTTTCAACCGCTTTGGTGTCGCCGTAGCTGATGTTCTTGCTGCCCAGGGTCGGCGAAGTGTTGGCGCAACCGGAAGCCAGCAGGGCGAGGACAGCGATCAAGGAAAAGCGTGCAAACATGGGAATGCTCTCTAAAACAGGAATAGGGTGGCGGGCTTAAGGCGTCTTGAGTTCCAGACGGAAATCCACGGCTTTCGGGGTCGGCGCGATGCCCTGGATAAAGCTGGTCTGGGCGCCGTACATCAACTGGCTTTTCCAGACTTCTTCCTCGGCGATCGGGAAACCTTCCGGACCGAGCCAGGCGAAGCGGTAGTAGAACGTCTTGTTGCTGTTGAGGGTGTTGGTCAACTGCACATTGACGGTCATGAAGCCGTTCTCGCGAGCCACGCGCATGGCGCCGACCGCGATGTGTTTTTGCGGGCCCATGGCCACGACCTTGCTCGCGGCGCTGCCCGGCTCTGGTGGTGGCGGGGTGGCGCAGCCGCTGGCCAGGACGGCGAGGGCGGCAACGGCGATGAGTTTGAAGCGCATGCAAAGACTCCGTTCTTAAGGTTGTTTGAGGCTGGCGACGTTGGTCGCGCCGGCGCTCGGGATGACGTGGGCGGCGAGGCCCGCAGCGAACACCTGATTGCCCACGGCGCGCAGGCTGATCACCTGATAACGCTGATCGACGGTGACCTTGACCACCGAACCGCCGACGGCGCTCGGCAGACTGACTTGGTGCTCGCCTTTCTTCAAGCGCAGTCGCACCACTTGGGTGTTATCCGGCAGAGTGCGCCATGTACGGGTATCGGCACCTTCCAGCACGGCTGAAGAGATACCCACGGCCAGACCCGCCAGCGGGTTGGTTTCGTTGATCTTCTTCTGCGCCACGCCTTTGGTGATTGCGCGCACGGTGGTGCGCACGATGATCCCCGGCATGTCATCGCGCAGGGCGCGGCGCGACATGGCGGTGGTGCTGTTGAGGGCGGTCAGGTTGACTTGCTGGCCATCGACGCCAATCTGCGCGAACGGCGCGGTGGAGGTGTCAGGCTTGATGATCGGGAACGACAGCGGGGTGATCACCACGTTGTTGGAAATCGGCAATGGCAGCGGTACGCGGATCGAGTCGCGGGCTGGCGCCAAGCCGCTTTGCACCACGATCAGGATGTCGCTGTCGTCGGACTTGGTCGGCTTGTCGAGGTTGACCAGCGCCTGTTCCAGCAGCGGCGTGTTCGGGCGCAGTTCGGCGGCCTTGCGGTAGCCCGGTGCAGCCAGGTCTTTCTCGCCCAGGGCTTCGTAGACGAAACCGGCCAGGTAATGGCTGAACGCACTCTGGTAGCTGTTTTTCAGGCCGACCACTTCCGGCGCGTCGAGGCTGGCGACCGGGTAACCCTGCAGATCCTTGTACTGGGTCTTGATCCCTTCTTTTTCGGCCTCTTCCTCGCTCTTGAGGTATTCCTTGTCGCGCAGGTCGGCGATCACCGCTTCACGTTCGTGAGTTTTCTTGATCGCAGTGCGGGCGCCGTCGAAGTCATTGACCGCCAGCAGGTTGAGGGCCATCTGCGTGGTCAGCATGACTTTTTCGTAGTCGTAGCCTTCGTAGCGACGCACCTTGTCGTTGACGATGAAGCTGCCGAACTGGGCGAGGTATTTGGCGGAGTCGAGCTTGACTGCATCTTCCCACTGACCGACCACCTGATCGGCGCTGGTCCAGGCATTCTGGCTGCCGGACAGGTCGCCCTTGGCGCGCAGCAACTCACCTTTCTCGAAGTAATAGAGCAGGTCTTTGTCCGGGCCGGTGTTGTTCTTTTCCAGCAGGGTCAGCGCGGCATCGACGTTGCCGGTCGCCAGTTGCTGGTTGGTCTGGGCCAGTTCCGAATCGTAGTTGCGAAATGCCGAACAGCCGGACAGCAGAGTGACAGCGCTGAGCGCGATCAAGGTGGGAGCACGGAATGCCATGGGGGTGTTTCTTCCCTGAGCTTGAAACAGCAGCAGCCACCTGTGCTGGTCGGGCTGATGTGACCCATCGACAGTGGCGCTGGCCTCCTGCCAATTCCTCATAACCAGAGGAGCTTTTATGCCGCATCGCGATAGCGCGGGCGCGGCATTATAAGCGGGCGGTGCTGGCCATGTAATAGCTTTTTAATCGCACTTGTTAGTTTGGTGCCATCATTCTAAGCATTATCAATCGTCCTGCGGTCATGGCGTTTCAGGCAGGACCAGTGCGGAACCCACGAAATAGTTTTTGCCCATGAATACCCGCAGATTGAACACTTGATGGTTCTGGTCGACGCGTACCGTGAACCCGTCTTCTGCACGAAAATACGGAAAGCGCACGCGGTGCAGGCCTTTTTTCAGGCGCAGACGGGCGACCAGGGTTTTATCCGGCAGTGTGCGCCAGGTTCGTGTGTCAGCTTCCTCGAAAGGATCGTGATCGGTCACCACCAGCGAAGCCTTGGCCGGATCGCGTTCGTTCTTTTGCGCCTGGCTGATGGCTGCCATGTTGGCGCGGAACATGGCGCGAGAAATGATCGCCGGCATGTCATCGCGCAAGGTGCGCATGGCCATGTCCGTGACGCTGTTGATCATCGTCAGCGGGTATTGTTTACCATCGACGAGCACGCTTGGAACTGGAGGTGTGAGAGTGTCGGGCACCATCACCGGGAACGAAATGGGGGCGATAATCGTCAGGTTTTCGTTCAGCCGCACCGGGATCGGCACTTGCACCGAGCTGCGTGCCGGGGCGAAGCCGGCCTGGACCACGATCAGAATCTCGCTTTCATCGCCTGCCGGCCCGGGTTTGTCCAGATTGCGCAGAGCGTTTTCGAGAAACCGCAGGCCCGGGCGCAATTCGATCGCCTGTCGATAGCCGGGTGCCGCGAGCGTACGCTCGCCCAAGGCTTCATAGGTGAAGCCAGCCAGATAATGACTGAACGCACTCTGGTAGCCATTCTTCAGCGCGATGACTTGCGCAGCGTCGAGGATGGTCACCGGATAGCCTTGCAAATCTTTGTAATGCAGCGTGATCCCTTGGCTTTTGGCTTGCTCTTCAGCTTCTTCGTATTGCCTTTCGCGCTGCCGGGCGATCAGGGTTTCGCGCTCGTGGGTTTTCTTGATGTCGGCCCGGGCACCGTCGAAATCGTTTTCCGCCAGTTGGTTGAGCGCCATCTCGGTGGTCAGCATGACTTTTTCGTAGTCGTAGCCCTCGTAGCGCAGCAGCTTGTCGTTGACCAGCATCGTGCCCATTTCGTTGCCGAAGCGGGTCAGCAGTTTGATTGGGGCTGAGGGGGTGGTCTCTTCACGCTGGAAAATCATCCGGTCGGCACTGCGCCAGGCTTCCTGGCTTTTTGGCAGGTTGGTGCCGGCGCTGAGAATCGCGCCGCGTTCCAGGTAATACAGCAGATCCTTGTCTTCCCAAGGATTGTGCAGCTCCATCAGGTAGAGCGCTTCGTTCAGATTGCCCTGCGCCATCTGGTCGATGGTCTGCTGCATTTCCTGATCGTAATTGCGATAAGCGGCGCAACCGCTCAGTTGCACGATGAGGCTGAGCAGCAGGCAGAACGGCAGACAATGGCGCATGGAGACGGGTTCTTCCTTGAACGGCAAAAGCACGGGGGTGACGCATTATAGGGGCGCTTTGCTGCTGCCGGGTGGGTAAGCATTACGCTAGGCTTGCGCGCTCAGCGATCAACAAGTCGGGGACTCTCGATGAATCAACTGCAAGCCATGCGCGCCTTTCGTTGCATCGTCGAGTGTCGCGGATTCAGCGCCGCTGCCGAGCGACTCGACACCACCCACTCGACCATCTCCCGGCAGTTGCAGCAACTGGAAAGCGAACTCGGCACACGCCTGATCAACCGCAACACCCGCCGTTTCAGCCTGACCACGGCGGGGCAGCAGTATTACGCGGCGTGCGTGGACATTCTCGAACGTCTTGATCAAGCCGCGCTGGCAGTGGGGCAGGCTCACGAAAGCCCCAGCGGTGTGCTGCGCATCAGCGCGCCGATGGTGATCGGTACGCTGGAGCTGGCGAGCTGGCTGCCGGCGTTTCAACAGCGCTATCCCGCGATCGAGGTAGACCTGTCCTGCGATGACCGCTTTGTCGATCTGATCGCCGAGGGTTTCGACGTGGCCTTGCGCATCTGCGGGCCATTGGCCGATTCGTCATTGGTCGCGCGCCTGCTGACCGTCTCGGACCTGTTGCTGGTGGCGTCGCCGGCCTACGTCGCCCGCAATGGCCTGGTGCGTCAGGTGCGCGAGCTTGCCGAGCATCAGTTGCTGGCGTTTGCCGGAGGCAGCAGCTGGGTGCTGACCGATGCGCGCGGGGTGACGACGCCGGTATCGGCACAAGGTCGGTTCAAGGCGGATTCGATCAGTTCGCTGCACGCGGCGGCGCTGGCCGGGGTCGGCATTGCCGCGTTCACCCGGGCCACGGTGCAGGACGATCTGCTGAGTGGCCGGCTGGTGCAGATCCTGCCCAACTGCAGCCTCGGTCAACGGCACTATTACGCGCTTTATCCGCACGCCCGGCATGTGGCGCTCAAGGTTCGGGTCTTTGTCGAATTCATGCTCGAACATTATCGCCAGGCGTCGGCGCCACTGCGCTAAAGCGGTTCTACGTCGACAAAGCTTGAGCGAAAGGCGTTCGAAGTGAACAATATGTAACTTCGCATTTCCATTTGAGACTCATTCATGACTGCCTCGTCCCGATTGCTGGCCTGGCTGGTGTTCCCGTTGTTTGCCCTGTGCAGCGCCAATCTGCTCGCCGACACCGTGGAAGGCGCCCCGCAGGCGCTGCACCTGCTCGATTACATCAGTGCCGACTACCCGCCGACCGTGGCGTCAGGCAAGGTCGTCGACGACGGCGAATACCGCGAGCAACTGGAATTCACCCAAGTGTTGCAAGGGCTGATCGCAAGCCTGCCAGCGAAGCCGGACAAGGCTGCGCTGGAGCAGGGCGTCAGTGCGCTGCACGCCGCGATCACCGCCAGGCAGGACGGCGCTGACGTCGCCCGTCAGGCCCGGCAACTGGGGGCGAAACTGGCGGTGGCCTACGAGGTCAGCCAGGCCCCGATCATCACCCCCGATCCGACCCGTGGCGCGCCGCTGTACGCGCAAAACTGCTCGGTGTGCCACGGTGCCAACGGTGCCGGTGACGGCCCGGCAGGTCTCGGCATGACGCCGCCACCGGCCAACCTGCGCGATGCCGCACGGATGGACCACCTGAGCCTGTACGCGATCTACAGCACCCTCGGCCAAGGCGTCGAGGGCACCGACATGCCGGCCTTCGCCGATCAACTGGACGACCGTCAGCGCTGGGATCTGGCGACCTACATCGCCGGTTTCAGTGCCGACCCGGCAGCGGCCAAGTCCGACAAGACCTACAACATCGCCGATCTGGCCCGCCAGACCCCGGCCGAAGTGCAGGCCGCCGAAGGTGCGCAAACCGCCGCCATCTTCCGCGCCCAGCGCGCGCAGCCGCCGCAGGTCAAGCGCGGCCCGGCGCAGTTGCTCGACTACACCGCCGCCACACTGGACAAGAGCCTGGCCGCGTACCGTGCCGGTGATCGCGATCAGGCCTACGACCTGTCGGTAGCGGCGTATCTGGAAGGTTTCGAGCTGGTCGAAAGCTCGCTGGATAACGTCGACGCCAACGTGCGCAAGGACACCGAAAAATCGCTGATGGCCTACCGCCAATCGCTGCAGGACGGCTTGCCGGTGGCGCAGGCCGAGCAGCGTCTGGACGCGGCCAAGGACAAATTGAAAGCGTCCGCCGAATTGCTCGGCAGCGATGGCTTGAGCTGGTCGCTGAGCTTCATTTCCGGCCTGCTGATTCTGCTGCGTGAAGGTCTGGAAGCGATTCTGGTGCTGGCGGCGATCCTCGCCTTCCTGCGCAACACCGGCCAGCAGTCGGCGGTGCGCAGCGTCAACATCGGTTGGGTGCTGGCGCTGTTGGCCGGTCTCGGCACCTGGGCGCTGGCGGCGTATGTAATTGATGTGAGCGGCTCGCAGCGTGAACTGCTCGAAGGCGCGACGGCGCTGTTTGCCAGTGTCATGGTGCTATGGCTTGGGGTGTGGATGCACGACCGGCGTCACGCGGCGGCCTGGCAGGACTACATCAAGCAGAGTCTGGTGGGCGGCGGCGGGCGTTTCGGCTTCGCGATCCTCGCCTTCTTCTCGGTGTATCGCGAGCTGTTCGAAGTGATCCTGTTTTACGAAACCCTGTGGCTGCAGGCAGGTCCGGCCGGACATGACGCGGTGCTGGCCGGTGGCGCCACGGCGCTGGTGCTGCTGGTCGGTCTGGCCTGGGTGATCCTGCGCGGCTCGGCGAAGCTGCCGCTGGCGCTGTTCTTCAGCATCAACGCCGGGCTGCTGTGTGCGTTGTCGGTGGTGTTCGCCGGCCATGGCGTGAAGGCGTTGCAGGAAGCCGGGATCTTCGGCACGCGGCCGGTGGCGTTTTTCGACTTCGACTGGCTGGGGATTCATGCCGACGCCTATTCGCTGATGGCGCAGGCGCTGGCGATTGTTGCGATTGTCGTATTGTACGGGCGTAGCCGGATGGCCGAGAAGCGGCGGGCCGTCGCTTAAAAAGCATTCGCTGGCGCTCACATTCGCGGGCAAGCCCGCTCCCACAGGTTTAGCGTTAACCTTGTGGGAGCGGGCTTGCCCGCGATGCTTTCAAGAGAGGAAAAGAAGATGCGTGTATGGATCGATGCCGACGCCTGCCCTCGGGCCGCCAAGGATCTGGTGGTGAAGTTCGCCCTCAAGCGCAAGTTCGAGGTGGTGCTGGTGGCAGGCCAGCCGCAGACCAAGCCGGGGCTGGCGATCGTCAAACTGATCGTGGTGCCCAGCGGTCCGGATGCGGCGGACGATTATCTGGTCGAGCACGCGGTGCCTGGTGAGCTGGTGATCTGCAGCGATATTCCGCTGGCCGATCGTCTGGTGAAGAAGGGCGTGGCGGCGCTGGACCCGCGGGGCAAGGAATTCGACGCGCAGAACATGGGCGAGCGCCTGGCCGTGCGCAACCTGTTCACCGACCTGCGCGAACAGGGCCAGATCAGCGGCGGCCCGGCGCCGTTCGGCGAGCGTGAGAAGCAGGCGTTTGCCAATGCGCTGGACCGCATCCTGACGCGCTTGACCCGCCAGCCTTGATTCAACCCTATCACCCTGTGGCGAGGGAGCTTGCTCCCGCTGGCTGCGTAGCAGCCGCAAAACCATTCAACCACGAGCTGCCAGATACGCTCGGCTTATCGGGTTTACGACGGCTGCGCCGCCGAGCGGGAGCAAGCTCCCTCGCCACAAAGGGTTCTCAGCGATGCCTCAGGCATCGTTCTCGTGGGTCAGTTCGAGCACGCGGTCGACCAGTTTGTTGATCCCCGACGCCGCCTCACTGATGTTCTGCGCCAGCATGTACGCCGGGGTGGTCACCAGTTTGCGTGCCTTGTCTTCGATAATGTCGCTCACTGCGCAGTCTTCGTGGGTGGCGCCCATTTTGTTCATGGCGGTCGCGGTATCGGCGTCATTGCCGATGGTGCAGGTCACGCCCGGGCCGTAGATTTTTGCTGCCAGCGCCGGCGAGATGCACATCAGGCCCACGGGTTTGCCCGCTTCGGCAAACGCTTCGGCCAGGGCCAGCACTTCGGGCTGCACCGTGCAGTTGGCGCCTTCGACGGCGAAGTTCGACAGGTTTTTCGCCGCGCCAAAGCCGCCGGGTACGATCAGTGCGTCGAAGTCTTCGACGTCGGCTTCGCGGATGTCCTTGATGTTGCCGCGGGCGATGCGTGCCGACTCCACCAGGACGTTGCGCGTCTCGGGCATTTCTTCACCGGTCAGGTGATTGATCACATGCAATTGCGCGACGTTCGGGGCGAAGCACTGCACTTGCGCGCCGCGTTGATCCAGGCGCAGCAGGGTGATGACGCTCTCATGGATCTCGGCGCCGTCGTACACGCCGCTGCCGGACAGGATCACTGCAACTTTTTTGCTCATGGGTTTCTCTCCAGTTTCATGGCGCTAAATGTCCACTAATTTGTCGCGCGTTGCCATAGGGTGATTGGGCGGCTACACCTAGGATCTGTCCATAGAATCCGACCGGGGCGCGCCATGGACTTCATTCTGTATGCGGTGCCGTTTTTCTTCGTGCTGATCGCTGCCGAACTGCTTGCCGACCGCTGGCGCGGGGTCAGCCACTATCGCCTCGCCGACTCGGTGAACAGCCTCAGCGCCGGGGTGTTGTCGACCACCACCGGGCTGCTGACCAAGGGGGTGGGGCTGCTGACGTACGGGTTTGCCCTCGAACATCTGGCGCTGTTCAGGCTGCCAGCGGACAGCGCCTGGGTCTGGGTGTTGGCCTTTGTGTTCTACGACTTCTGTTACTACTGGCTGCACCGCCTGGGCCACGAGCGCAACATTCTCTGGGCCGCGCATTCGGTGCATCACCAGAGCGAGGAGTACAACCTCTCCACTGCGTTGCGCCAGACCAGTACCGGGTTCTTGCTGGGCTGGATCTTCTACCTGCCGATGGCCGTGCTCGGGGTGCCACTGCCGGTGTTCGTCAGCGTCGCGGCGATGAATCTGCTGTATCAGTTCTGGGTCCATACCCGGCACATTCCCAAGCTCGGCGGGTTCGAGTGGTTCTTCGTCACGCCATCCAATCATCGGGCTCACCATGCACAGAACGCTCTCTACATGGATCGCAACTACGGCGGGGTGTTCATTCTTTGGGATCGGCTGTTCGGTACGTTCCAGGAAGAGGACGACAACGAACCGGTGATTTTCGGCGTGACCACGCCGCTGGCAAGCTGGAATCCGCTGTGGGCCAACGTGCAGTTTTATGCGCAGTTATGGGACGACGCGCGCCGCGCCGAGCGTACGTGGGACAAGCTGCGGATCTGGTTCATGCGCACCGGTTGGCGCCCGGCAGACGTGGCGCTGAAGTACCCGCTGAACAAGCCGGACCTGAGCCGTTTTCGCAAGTTCGAGGTGCCACTCGACAGCCGTCGAAAGGGCTACGTGGCCTTGCAGTTCTGTGTCTATATCGCGTTGGGCAGTTACTTGATGGGACAGGCGCCACATTTGCCGGTCGCAGCGCTGCTGTTGGGCTGGGGCGCCGTGGCGTGGGGGTTGTTTGCGTTGGGCGTGGCCCTGGAAAATCGCCCGTGGGCGCTGAAGGTGGAGCTGCTGCGACTGGCCTCGACTCTGCCGCTGGCAGGGCTGGCGCCACTGCTCGGGCTATGGCCGGCCAGCCCGTTGGTCTGGGCTGGCCTGCTCGGTTACAGCCTGCTCAGCGGCATCGCGCTGTATGGCTGTCGCCAGCGCGTCACTCGGCTGGCTTCTTAGGTTCGGCGAGGCTGGCCTGTTCTGCTTGAAGCCGATCGGCGGCTTTTGCGGCTTGCTCGTCGGCGTACACCTGCCTGGCCAGGCGTGCGTTCTTGAAGCGGCGACGCAGCCACAGGCCGACACCCAGCACCAGCAGCGCGCCGAGGACCCACAACTCGTATTTCTTGATGCTGCCGAGCATGCCTTCGAGCACCGCGCCGAAGTGGTAAGCGGCCGCTGCCAGGGCGGTGGCCCAGATCGCCGCGCCGATGCCGTTGAGCAGCAGATAACGTCCCGGCGGATAACCCGACAGGCCGATCGCCACCGGCATCACCGTGCGCAGGCCATACACGAAGCGGAAGCTCAGGACCCAGATGTCCGGGTGCTTGCGGATGTGTTCCAGCGCGCGGTCGCCCATCATCTGCCAGCGCGGTTTGCGCGCCAGTAATTTGCGCCCGTGCTTGCGGCCCAGGAAATACCACAGCTGATCGCCGGCATAGCTGCCGAAGAACGCCACGACCACCACCAGGTTGATGTCCATGTATCCACGGAACGCGAGGAAGCCTGCGAGCACCAGGATGGTTTCGCCTTCGAAGAACGTGCCGAGGAACAAGGCAAAGTAGCCGAAGTCATGCAGAAATTGTTGGAGCATTGTCTGGGTGCTGGCGAAATGAACGCGCAGCCTAACCCTTCGTACACATTCAGGAAAGTGTCGAAATGTGTCTCGACGTGAACAATTCCTACGCTAACAATGGAATGCGGCTACATGTCACGGGGTACGCATAACTGTAATCTGTTCGTCATAATGGCCGTCTATAACTGTCACGCTCGCCCGTTTGCGCGGGCTCAGGAGTCTGCCGTGAGCTTTACCCCTGCCAACCGTTTGTTCCCTGCCACCCGTTTGCGCCGCAATCGCCGCGATGATTTTTCGCGACGGCTGGTGCGGGAGAACGTGCTGACGGTCGATGACCTGATCCTGCCGGTGTTTGTGCTCGACGGCGAAAATCGCCGCGAAGCTGTTGCTTCGATGCCCGGTGTAGAGCGCTTGACCATCGATCTGCTGCTTGAAGAAGCGGCGCACTGGGTCGAGCTGGGGATTCCGGCATTGGCGCTGTTCCCGGTCACTCCCGCAGAACTCAAATCCCTCGACGCCGCCGAGGCCTGGAACCCTGAAGGCATCGCCCAGCGTGCCACGCGCGCCCTGCGTGAGCGCTTCCCGGAGCTGGGCGTCATCACCGACGTCGCGCTCGACCCGTTCACCACCCACGGGCAGGACGGCATTCTCGACGAAGCAGGCTATGTGCAGAACGACATCACCGTCGACGCACTGGTCAAGCAGGCACTGTCCCACGCCGAAGCCGGCGCTCAGGTCGTGGCACCGTCGGACATGATGGACGGGCGCATTCAGGCGATCCGTGAAGCGCTGGAGATTGCCGGCCACGTCAACGTGCGGATCATGGCCTACTCGGCCAAGTACGCCAGCGCCTATTACGGGCCGTTCCGCGATGCGGTGGGCTCGGCGGCGAATCTGGGCAAGGCCAACAAGGCTTCGTATCAGATGGACCCGGCCAACAGCGACGAAGCGTTGCACGAAGTCGGCGCCGACTTGTCTGAAGGCGCGGACATGGTCATGGTCAAACCCGGCATGCCGTATCTGGACATTCTTTTCCGGGTAAAAGATGCCTTCAAAGTGCCGACCTTCGTCTATCAGGTTAGCGGCGAATACGCCATGCACATGGCGGCGATCCAGAATGGCTGGTTGAGCGAGGCGGTGATTCTTGAATCACTGACCGCCTTTAAACGTGCCGGCGCTGATGGCATCCTGACTTACTTTGCTGTCCGCGCCGCTCAATTGTTACGAGAGCAGAAATAGCCCTCCCAGGAACATTCGATGAATACCGAAGGACTCACAGAAGTTGCAGTAAAAGAAGCTCAGCCGGTGGTGGAGCAAATCACCGAAACCCCGCCGGAACTCGAGCCTGCGCCACCCGCGCCGGTCACCGAAGCCGTCGCGGCGGCGCCGGTGATTGCGATCCCGGGCCTGGATGACAGCAGCCTTTACATCCACCGCGAGCTTTCGCAACTGCAGTTCAACATCCGCGTGCTGGAACAGGCGCTGGACGAGTCCTATCCGTTGCTGGAGCGGCTGAAGTTCCTGCTGATCTTCTCCAGCAACCTCGATGAATTCTTTGAAATCCGTGTCGCCGGCCTGAAAAAGCAGATCACCTTCGCCCGTGAACAGGCCGGTGCCGACGGTCTGCAACCGCATCAGGCGTTGGCACGGATCAGCGAGCTGGTGCACGGTCACGTTGACCGCCAGTACGCGATCCTCAACGACATCCTGTTGCCGGAGCTGGAAAAGCACCAGGTGCGCTTCATCCGTCGCCGCCACTGGACGACCAAGATCAAAACCTGGGTGCGCCGTTATTTCCGCGACGAGATCGCACCGATCATCACCCCGATCGGCCTCGATCCGACGCACCCGTTCCCGTTGCTGGTGAACAAGAGCCTGAACTTCATCGTTGAACTCGAAGGCATCGACGCCTTCGGTCGCGATTCCGGTCTGGCGATCATCCCGGCACCGCGCCTGCTGCCGCGAATCATCAAGGTGCCGGAAGAAGTCGGCGGCACCGGCGACAACTATGTGTTCCTGTCGTCGATGATCCACGCCCATGCCGATGACCTGTTCCAGGGCATGAAGGTCAAGGGCTGCTACCAGTTCCGCCTGACCCGAAACGCCGACCTGGCGCTCGATTCCGAAGACGTCGAAGACCTGGCGCGCGCCCTGCGTGGCGAGCTGTTCTCGCGGCGTTACGGTGATGCGGTACGCCTGGAAGTCGCCGACACCTGCCCGAAACATCTCTCGGACTATCTGCTCAAGCAGTTCAACCTGAGCGAGACGGAGCTGTATCAGGTCAACGGCCCGGTCAACCTGACCCGTCTGTTCAGCATCACCGGTCTGGACAGTCACCCGGAGCTGCAATACACGCCGTTCACCCCGCAGATCCCGAAACTGCTGCAGAACAGCGAGAACATTTTCAGCGTCGTCAGCAAGCAGGACATCCTGCTTTTACACCCGTTCGAGTCGTTCACCCCGGTGGTCGACCTGCTGCGCCAGGCGGCGAAAGACCCGCATGTGTTGGCCGTACGCCAGACCCTGTACCGCTCGGGCGCCAACTCGGAAATCGTCGATGCGCTGGTGGACGCCGCGCGTAACGGCAAGGAAGTGACCGCAGTCATCGAACTGCGCGCACGCTTTGACGAAGAGTCCAACCTGCAACTGGCCAGCCGTCTGCAAGCGGCCGGTGCGGTGGTGATCTACGGTGTGGTCGGCTTCAAGACGCACGCCAAGATGATGCTGATCCTGCGGCGCGAGGCCGGCGAGATCGTGCGTTACGCGCACCTCGGCACCGGTAACTACCACGCCGGCAACGCCCGTCTGTACACCGACTACAGCTTGCTGACCTCTGATGATGCGTTGTGCGAAGACGTCGGCAAACTGTTCAGCCAGTTGATCGGTATGGGTAAAACCCTGCGCATGAAAAAGCTGCTGCATGCGCCGTTCACCCTGAAGAAGGGCATGCTCGACATGATTGCCCGGGAAACCCAGTTCGCCCTCGACGGCAAACCGGCGCACATCATCGCCAAGTTCAACTCGCTGACCGATCCGAAGATCATCCGCGCGTTGTACAAGGCCAGCCAGTCTGGCGTGCGCATCGATCTGGTGGTGCGTGGCATGTGCTGCCTGCGTCCGGGCATTGCCGGGGTTTCGCACAACATCCATGTGCGCTCGATCATCGGCCGCTTCCTCGAGCACACCCGGGTGTTCTACTTCCTCAACGGCGGCGAGGAGCAGATGTTCCTCTCCAGTGCCGACTGGATGGAGCGCAACCTCGACAAGCGCGTCGAGACTTGCTTCCCGGTGGAAGGCAAGAAACTGCTGACCCGCGTGAAGAAAGAGCTGGAGTTGTACCTGACCGACAATACCCACAGCTGGAGCCTGCAGTCGGATGGCCGTTACATCCGCAACACGCCAACCGGTAACCAGAACCCGCGCAGTGCGCAGGCGACGTTGCTGGAACGCCTGGGCAGCCCGATTCTGCCGGTGAGCAGCTGACCTTCAGCCCAATAAAAAAGGCGATCCCTCGGGATCGCCTTTTTTGTGCCTGTCGTTCACACACTTGTGGCGAGGGAGCTTGCTCCCGCTGGACTGCGCAGCAGGCCCAGGCTTTTAAAGAAAGGGCCGCTTCGCGCCCCAGCGGGAGCAAGCTCCCTCGCCACCAGGATCAGTGCACGGTGAGGACAATCCCCACCCGCGTCAGCCAATCGGCCTCGAGGCCAAAGTCCGCCTGAGTCAGCTGATTCTCATCCAGCCAGTTTTCCGGGAATTCCACGTCGAGGGTGTTGCCCTTGGCGTGCAGCACCACCTGCGGCATCGCCTGAGTGCCACGAATGTGGTGGAACAGAATCGCGAAACGCAGCAGCACGCACAGGCGAATCAGCTTGTCGCCGTCGTCACCGAACTCGGCAAACTTGTCCTTGGGAATGTTGCGGCGGTGGCCGCGCACCAGCAAGGCGAGCATCTGCTGGTCTTCGCGGGAGAACCCGGCGAGGTCCGAGTGTTCGATCAGGTAGGCGCCGTGCTTGTGGTAGTGGTAGTGCGCGATGTCGAGCCCGACTTCGTGGACTTTCGCCGCCCAGCCCAGCAGTTCGCGCCAGATACCGTCATCGAGCTCCCAGTCGGCCGCGACCTGATCGAAGGCGTGCAGCGCCTTGCGCTCGACCCGCGCTGCTTGTTCCAGGTCGACGTGGTAACGCTCCATCAGCGAAGTCAGGGTGCGTTCGCGCACGTCTTCGTGATGATGGCGACCGAGCAGGTCGTAGAGCACGCCTTCACGCAGCGCACCTTCGCAGTGATCCATGCGTTGCAGTTCGAGGGCGTCGAAGATCGCTTCGAGAATCGCCAGGCCCGCCGGGAAGATCGCCCGCCGGTCCGGCTTGATGCCTTCGAAATCGATCTTGTCGACGTCACCGAGCTTGAACAAGCGGCGCTTGAGCCAGGCCAAGCCTTCGGCATTCACTTCGCCGGTGCCATGCCCGCCGGCCTTCAGCGCCAGGCCGATGGCGCGGATGGTGCCCGAGGAGCCGATGGCTTCATCCCAGGTCAGGCGGTGCAGGGCGTGTTCGATGCTCATGATCTCCAGCCGCGCCGCCGTGTACGCCTGGGCGTAACGGGCCGGGGTGATCTTGCCGTCCTTGAAGTAGCGCTGGGTGAAGCTGACGCAGCCCATTTGCAGGCTTTCGCGCAGCAGCGGTTCAAAACGCTGGCCAATGATGAATTCGGTACTGCCGCCGCCGATGTCGGCCACCAGGCGCTTGCCCGGGGTGTCGGCGAGGGTGTGGGAGACGCCCAGGTAGATCAGGCGCGCCTCTTCACGGCCGGAGATGACCTCCACCGGATGACCGAGGATTTCTTCGGCGCGGTGGATGAATTCCAGACGGTTGCGCGCTTCGCGCAGGGCGTTGGTGCCGACGATCCGCACGGCGCCCAGCGGCATACCGTTGATCAGTTGGGCAAAGCGCTTAAGGCAATCGAGCCCGCGCTGCATGGATTCTTCGTTGAGGTGACGCTCTTCGTCGATGCCGGCGGCGAGCTGAACCTTCTCTCCGAGGCGCTCCAGAATACGGATTTCACCGTTCTGGGCCTTGGCCACGACCATGTGAAAGCTGTTGGAGCCCAAGTCGATTGCGGCGATCAGGGACAGATTCTTGGCTTTGGATTGCGGCATGGTCAGGTGGGTCTCGGTCGATAACCCCGACATCGTGCCACGATCAAACGCTGACGCCAACGCGCATGGTTCAAACCGTTGATCCAACACAACTTCTGTGGCGAGGG
>NZ_JAFGYS010000011.1:55224-262707 GCF_017491705.1 Pseudomonas sp. 86_A
GGCGAGGCAGGCTCAGTTGGCGGCTTCAACGGTGCCAATAAAGTTCGCCAGCTCCGCCGTCTGCGGGTTGGCAAACAACACCTTCGGATCCCCCACCTCATGCACCTTGCCGTGATGCATGAACACCAACTTGTCCCCCACTTCACGGGCGAAGCGCATTTCGTGGGTGACCATGATCAGCGTCATACCTTCCTTGGCCAATTGGCGCACCACGGCCAGCACTTCATTGACCAGTTCCGGGTCCAGCGCCGAGGTGATCTCGTCGCACAGCAACACTTTCGGTGACATCGCCAACGCCCGGGCAATCGCTACACGCTGCTGCTGGCCGCCGGAGAGTCGATCCGGGAAGGCGTCGAATTTCTCCCCCAGGCCCACGCGCTCAAGCATCTTGCGCGCCAGTTCAGCGGCTTTGGGCTTGGGCACTTTCTGCACCACTTGCGGGGCGAGCATCACGTTCTCGCCCACGGTCAGGTGCGGGAACAGGTTGAATTGCTGGAACACCATGCCGACTTTCTGCCGCAGGCTGCGCAAGTCGGCGCGGGCGGCGTCGAGGTATTCGCCGTCGACTTCGATCACCCCGTCGTTGATCGACTCCAGGCCATTGAGGGTGCGCAGCAGGGTCGATTTGCCCGAGCCGCTGCGGCCAATGATCGCCACCACCTGGCCTTCCTCGACGCTCAGGTCGATGCCTTTGAGCACGTGGTGATCGCCATAGTATTTATGCAGGGCGGAAATTCTAAGCAGAGGCATGCAGTCTCCTTTCCAGATAGCGCGCACTGAGCGACAAGGGGTAGCAGAGCAGGAAGTAGCCCAGGGCGACGAGGCCGTAGACCATGAACGGTTCGAAGGTGGCGTTGGCGAGCATGCCGCCGGTCTTGGTCAGCTCGGTGAAGCCGATGATCGAGGTCACCGCGGTGCCTTTGACCACTTGCACCGAGAAGCCCACGGTTGGCGCCACGGCGATGCGCAGCGCTTGCGGCAGGATCACGTAGCGCAATTGCTCCAGTGGATTGAGCGCCAGACTTGATGAGGCTTCCCACTGACCCTGCGGGATCGATTCGACGCAACCGCGCCAGATCTCCGCCAGGTAGGCGCTGGTAAACAGTGTCAGGGCAATCGCCGCCGCCATCCACGGCGAGATCTCAATCCCGGCCAATGCCACGCCGAAGAACACCAGAAACAGCTGCATCAGCAGCGGCGTGCCCTGGAACAACTCGATCCAGGTGCGGGCGATGTTGCTCGGCAAGCGGTTTTTCGAAATGCGCATGACCAGAATCAGCAGCCCGACCAGCCCGCCGCCGATGAAGGCCACCAGCGACAGCGCCAGCGTCCACTGCAGCCCGGTGAGCAGGTTGCGCAGGATGTCCCAGAAGGTGAAGTCGCTCATCGGCTGCTCCTCGCGATATAGCGGCGGCCGACCCAGTTCAGCAGTTGCCGAATCAGCAGCGCCATGCACAGGTAGATCAGCGTGGTCAGCGCATAGGTTTCAAAGGCGCGGAAGTTGCGCGACTGAATGAAGTTGGCGGCGAAGCTCAGCTCCTCGGTGGCGATCTGCGAACACACCGCCGAGCCAAGCATGACGATGATGATCTGGCTGCTCAGCGCCGGCCAGACCTTGCCCAGCGCCGGCAGCAGCACCACATGGCGGAACGCCTCGAAGCGCGTCATTGCCAGTGCGGCGGCAGCCTCCAGTTGCCCGCGCGGGATCGCCTGAATGCCGGCGCGGATGATCTCGGTCGAATACGCGCCCAGGTTGATCACCATCGCCAGCACCGCGGCCTGCCATTCGGAAATCTGCACCCCGAGCGAGGGCAGGCCGAAGAAGATGAAGAACAGCTGCACCAGGAACGGCGTGTTGCGGATCAACTCGACGTAGACGCCGAAGATTGCCGAGAACGGGCGGATGTTCCACGCCCGCACCAGCGCGCCGACGATGCCCACGCCGACCCCGAACAGTGCGCCAATGGCCGTCAGCTCCAGGGTGAACAAGGCGCCGCGCAGCAACAGGTCGGTGTTTTGCAGCACCGGCATGAAATCGAACTGATAAGCCATCGATTGTCTCCCGCGCGACCGATCAGAGATCGGCCGGCAGCGGCTCTTTGAGCCAGGTCTGCGAGTTTTTCTCCAGCGCGCCGTCAGCCTTGGCGGTGGCGAGGATCTCGTTGACCTTGCCCAGCAAGGCCGGCTCGTTCTTGTTCACGCCGACATAGACCGGCGAATCCTTGAGCTTCACTTTCAGGGCCGGCACGCGTTTCGGGTTCTTCTCGCTGATCGCCACCATCACCACGTTGCCGCTGGCGATCAGGTCGACCTGACCTGCGAGGTAGGCGGCGATGGTCGAGTTGTTGTCTTCGAAGCGCTTGATGGTCACGCCTTCGGGGGCGACTTTGCTCAGCTCGATGTCTTCGATGGCGCCACGGGTGACGCTGATGGTTTTGCCCTTGAGGTCGTCGAGCGTGGTGATCGCCGCGTCCGGCGGGCCGAACACGGCGAGGTAGAACGGCGCGTAGGCGTGGGAGAAGTCGATGACTTTCTCGCGCTCCGGGTTTTTGCCGAGACTGGAGATCACTAGATCGACCTTGCCGGTGGTGAGGAACGGGATGCGGTTGGTGCTGTTGACCGGGGTCAGTTCGAGCTTGACCTTGAGCTGCTCGGCCAGCAGTTTCGCCGTGTCGATGTCCAGGCCGCGGGGTTTCATGTCCGGGCCGACCGAGCCGAACGGCGGGAAGTCCTGGGGCACGGCGACTTTCAGCGTGCCGCGTTTGACCACGTCGTCCAGACCGTCGGCGTGAGCAGGGATCTGGCTGAGCAACAGGCTGGAAAACAGCGCGGCGAGGAGGGCTCGGTAACGCAGGGTCATGGCAAATCTCCGGATCGGCGGGAAGTGATTTCTGCGATCGGACACAGCACGCGTCATGCCAACCCCACGCCGAATGCCCCGCAGGCCGCGGATTCTGCGTGTTCGTTCGGTCTTACTGGTCTGAACAGTCAGGTTGGTTTTCGCACCCTGATAGCGCATCGCGGCAGGGCGCCGAACCCCGCTGGGGCACGACTTGCCGGATCCGGCGAATAGCTTTACAACTAGCCGCACCTTGGCCTGGCTCGTCTGAAAAACCATGAACTCGATCTCTCGCGCCGTACCTGAAGTGGCGCTGCAAGCGATTCGCAAACTGATCACCGAGCAGGGTTTCGGTGCGGGCGATGCGTTGCCCTCGCAACGGGATCTGGCCGTGCAACTGGGGGTCAGCCGGGCGTCGTTGCGTGAGGCGCTGTCGTCGCTCAGTGCGCTGGGCGTGGTCAGCATCCAGCCGGGCAAAGGCGTGTTCGTCCAGGCGCCGGTGGAGCTGGCGCGCGGCGAGAGCGCGCCGGGCTGGCCGTTTGCGGCGCAGGCCTCGCCGCTGGACATCTTTCAGCTGCGCTACGCACTGGAAGGGTTTGCGGCCGGGCTGGCGGCGGTGACCTTGAGCACCTTCGATCTGGATGCGCTGGAGGACAACGTCGCGGCGATGCGTGAGCAATTGAAGGCCGGCGACTTCGAGGCCGCAGCGAAACTCGACTTCGAATTTCACCGACGCATTCTGCTGGCCAGCGGCAATCAGGCAATGCTCAGCATCCTCACCGCCAGCGCCGAGATCTTTCTCGAGAGCCAGAAGCTACCGTTCATCCGTGCCGAACGGGCGATGGAAACCTGGCAGGAACACCGCAAGATCCTCCGCGCCCTGGCCCGCCGGGCGTCCGCTGCCGCCCAGAAAGCCATGCAGGAGCACGTGCGCAACGCGGCACTGCGCACCGGCATCGCCTTCGTTGCCCCCGCCACCGCGTGACATGAGCTATACCCAGACTCATGGGCCGCCATAGCAAGACTCAATCAACTGCAGCTTCCTGAACAAGGGAAGGGCGGATATGATGGGCCACGTTTTTTTGCTTACAACCTGGAGAATTCCATGAGCAGCGATCTGATCAAACACGTTAGCGACGCCAGCTTCGAAGCCGACGTACTCAAGGCCGAAGGCGCTGTACTGGTCGACTACTGGGCTGAATGGTGCGGCCCTTGCAAAATGATCGCTCCGGTTCTGGACGAGATTGCCGAGACTTACAAAGGCAAGCTGACCGTTGCCAAACTGAACATCGACGAAAACCAGGAAACCCCGGCCAAGCACGGCGTGCGTGGTATCCCGACCCTTATGCTGTTCAAGAACGGCAATGTTGAAGCGACCAAAGTCGGCGCCCTGTCGAAGTCGCAACTGGCTGCTTTCCTCGACGCCAACATCTAAGCGTCGCTGTAAAACGCCGAAAAAAAGCCTCGCAAATTGCGGGGCTTTTTGCGTATTCAGGGCTAGACGCTCCGAAACTCAGGTGGTACATTCGGCCCCGCACTGGTTTCTCCACTGCCCCCTGCTAGCCGTCGCCGACGCACTCCTTTTCGAACAAGTTCGCGATCCTGTCGCCTTCTCTGCGGCGCGGCCTCATTAAGCCAAAAGCTTAATTTCCCCCCCTCCATAAATGATTACGTCATTCCTATATGAATCTGACTGAACTCAAGCAAAAGCCGATTACCGAACTGCTCGAATTGGCCGAACAGATGGGCATAGAAAATATGGCCCGTTCGCGCAAGCAGGACGTGATTTTCTCCCTGCTGAAAAAGCACGCGAAAAGCGGCGAGGAAATCTCCGGTGATGGCGTGCTGGAGATTCTCCAGGACGGCTTCGGCTTCCTGCGCTCCGCTGACGCTTCCTACCTCGCCGGCCCGGACGATATCTACGTCTCGCCGAGCCAGATCCGTCGTTTCAACTTGCGCACCGGTGACACCATCGTTGGCAAGATCCGTCCACCGAAGGAAGGCGAGCGTTACTTCGCCCTGCTCAAGGTCGACACGATCAACTTCGATCGTCCGGAGAACGCGAAGAACAAGATTCTCTTCGAGAACCTGACCCCGCTGTTCCCGACCGTGCGCATGAAGATGGAAGCCGGTAACGGTTCCACCGAAGACTTGACCGGTCGTGTGATCGACCTGTGTGCACCGATCGGCAAAGGCCAGCGCGGTCTGATCGTTGCACCGCCGAAAGCCGGCAAGACGATCATGCTGCAGAACATTGCCGCGAACATCGCCCGTAACAACCCTGAAGTTCACCTGATCGTGCTGTTGATCGACGAACGTCCGGAAGAAGTGACCGAAATGCAGCGCACCGTGCGCGGCGAAGTGGTTGCTTCGACCTTCGACGAGCCGCCGACCCGTCACGTGCAGGTTGCCGAAATGGTGATCGAGAAGGCCAAGCGCCTGGTCGAACACAAGAAGGACGTGGTGATCCTGCTCGACTCCATCACCCGTCTGGCCCGTGCCTACAACACCGTGATCCCGAGCTCCGGCAAGGTCCTGACCGGTGGTGTCGATGCTCATGCCCTGGAGAAACCGAAGCGTTTCTTCGGTGCTGCGCGAAACATCGAAGAAGGCGGCTCGCTGACCATTATCGCCACCGCGCTGGTTGAAACCGGCTCGAAGATGGACGAAGTGATCTACGAAGAGTTCAAGGGTACCGGCAACATGGAACTGCCGCTGGACCGCAAGATTGCGGAAAAGCGCGTCTTCCCGGCCATCAACATCAACCGTTCCGGCACCCGCCGTGAAGAGTTGCTGACTGCCGACGACGAGCTGCAGCGCATGTGGATTCTGCGCAAGCTGCTGCACCCGATGGACGAAGTCGCTGCCATCGAGTTCCTGGTCGACAAGCTGAAAACGACCAAGACCAACGACGAGTTCTTCCTGTCGATGAAGCGCAAGTAACATCGCCGGTTGAACCGATAAAAAGGGCGTCCCCTTGGGGGCGCCTTTTTTTTGCATGAAATTTGTCCCGGCAATGGGAGGTTCTTGATCTGGTAAGGTCTGTGATCGGGCAATACGACAATCAGTCCTCACGCGCCTCTCTGACTCACGCTCGGGCTGTTCAAAAAATAACCATCTGATTGGCATTTAAAGATTTATGAGCACTCTCGCTTATCGAAGGGATATCGACGGCTTGCGCGCAGTCGCGGTGATCGCCGTGGTGCTGTTCCATTTTGGCGTCCCGGGGTTTACCGGCGGATTTGTCGGCGTGGACGTGTTCTTCGTGATCTCCGGCTACCTCATCACCTCGATCATCTGGAACCAGCGTCAGGCCGGTCGTTTCAGTTTCGTCGAGTTCTGGGCGCGGCGTGCGCGGCGGATTCTGCCGGCGCTGTTCGCAATGATCATCGCGGTGCTGGCGGTGGGCTGGTTCCTGCTGGCGCCCAAGGACTATGAAGAGCTGGGGCGCTCGGTGCGTTATCAGGTGACGTTCGTCTCGAACATCCTGTTCATGCGTCAGGACGGCTACTTCGATGTCGCCTCTGACCTGAAACCGCTGCTGCACACCTGGTCGCTGGCGGTGGAAGAACAGTTCTATATTGTCTTCCCGCTATTGCTGACGCTGCTCTCGAGTCGCTTGAAACACTGGCGACTGGCGCTGTTCGGGGTGCTGCTGGTGTCGTTCGGGCTGAGTGTGTGGGCCATCAACCATCACCCGGAAAAAGCCTTCTTCCTGCTGCCGATGCGCGCCTGGGAGTTGCTCGCCGGTGCCATGCTGGCGATTGCGCCGAAGCACGCCTGGCGCTTGAAACCGGCGGTCGCTCAGGCACTGAGCCTGCTGGGCATGGGGCTGATCCTGCTGGCGGTGTTCGTCTACGACAAGTCGACGCCGTTCCCGGGGACCACCGCGTTGTTGCCGGTGCTGGGCGTGGTGCTGCTGATTCTGGCCAACGGTCATCGCCAGACGGTGGTTGGTCAACTATTGAGCAGTCGGGTCATGGTCGGCCTCGGTCTGATTTCCTATTCCTGGTACCTGTGGCACTGGCCGGTGTTTGTGTTTTCCAGCTACGCCAGTGTCGATGAGCCGGGCGCGCTCGACACCGCCGGCTTGATCCTGCTGACGCTGGTGCTGGGCTATCTGTCGTGGAAATTCGTCGAAACCCCGTTCCGTGAACGGCGCCTGCTCGCGGGTCGGCGTCAGGTATTGCTGGCGGGTTTCTGCGGCATTCTGGTGCTCGGACTGGCCGGGCAATCGCTGCGCTGGACCGATGGCCTGCCGTGGCGTCTGTCCGATCAGGCGCTGCAATACGCCAAGGGTCGTGAGTGGCGGCCGGAGCTGATGGCGTGTCTGGCGGACGACAAGACCCCTGACGACAAGCTGTTCTGCCATTACGGCGTGACGGATCTGCCGACACAGGCGATGGTCTGGGGCGACAGTCATGCGACGGCGCTGATCCCGGTGTTCGATGACGGTGCCAAGGCCCACGGTGTCAGCGTGATTCTGGCCAGCTCCCCGGGGTGCATTCCGGTCGACGGGCTGGAGCATGACGGTGTGTGCGCGCGCTTCAACAAGCGGGTCGAGCAGGGGCTGAAAACCCGGGCGATCAGCGATGTGGTGCTGGTCGCGCGCTGGAGTCTGTATCTGTACGGCGACGCCAAAGGCGACCTGGGCCATGTGCTGAGAACGCCCGATGGTCGCTATGATCGCGCCGATGCCGAACGGCGTCTGGCAGAAGGTCTGCGCACGCGCGTGGCGCAATTGCGCGCGGCCGGGCATCGCGTATGGCTGGTGAAAGAGGCGCCTTTGCAGGCCTTCAGCCCGCCGTATCGACTGACGCGGCTGGCAATGCTCGATCGCCCGGTCGATGACGTCGGGCTGGACGCCGAGGCGCACCACAAGCGTCAGGTGTTCATCAGCCAGTTGTTCGCGCAGCTGGCGCAGGAGGATCCGGCGGTGCGCGTGGTCGATCCGGCGCCGCGGCTGTGCGATGACAAGGGCCTGTGCCACGCTGAACTCGGCGGTTATTCGCTGTACACCGATGACAATCACCTGTCCGAAGTCGGTGCGCGCTTCGTCGCGCCGATCCTCGAGCCGCTGTTTATCGGCCTGCAAGCCCGGGAAAACCTTGGAAAAGCGCAGACGAATGCTGCCAAGTAAGCAGCGACAGGCTGCCACAGACCGGCATAGCAGGTAGGATGTACGCCTATTTTGAGGGTGCCATCGTCAATGAAATTCAAGGATCTTCGGGATTTCGTGCAGCAGCTTGAGCAGCGCGGAGAGTTGAAACGCATCCAGATTCCCGTCTCGCCGGTGCTGGAGATGACCGAGGTGTGCGACCGCACACTGCGAGCCAAGGGCCCGGCGCTGCTGTTCGAGAAACCCACCGGCTACGACATTCCGGTGCTCGGCAACCTGTTCGGCACCCCTGAGCGGGTGGCGATGGGCATGGGGGCCGAGTCGGTCAGCGAACTGCGCGAAATCGGCAAGCTGCTGGCCTTCCTCAAGGAGCCGGAGCCGCCGAAGGGCTTGAAGGACGCGTGGTCGAAGCTGCCGATCTTCCGCAAGATCATCTCGATGGCGCCGAAAGTCGTCAAAGACGCGGTCTGCCAGGAAGTGGTCATCGAGGGCGACGATGTCGACCTGGCGATGCTGCCGGTGCAGACCTGCTGGCCTGGCGACGTCGGCCCGCTGATCACCTGGGGCCTGACCGTCACCAAAGGCCCGAACAAGGACCGCCAGAACCTCGGCATCTACCGGCAGCAAGTGATCGGCCGCAACAAGGTCATCATGCGCTGGCTCAGCCACCGTGGCGGTGCGCTGGACTTCCGCGAGTGGTGCGAGAAGCACCCGGGCCAGCCGTTCCCGGTCTCCGTGGCGCTGGGCGCTGACCCGGCGACCATCCTCGGCGCCGTGACGCCAGTGCCGGACAGCCTCTCCGAATACGCCTTCGCCGGCCTGCTGCGCGGTAACCGCACCGAACTGGTCAAGTGCCGGGGCAACGACCTGCAAGTGCCGGCCACCGCCGAGATCATTCTCGAAGGGGTGATCCACCCGGGCGAGATGGCCGATGAAGGCCCGTACGGCGACCACACCGGTTACTACAACGAAGTCGACAGCTTCCCGGTGTTCACCGTCGAGCGCATCACCCACCGGATCAAACCGATCTACCACAGCACCTACACCGGCCGTCCACCGGATGAGCCGGCGATCCTCGGCGTGGCGCTGAACGAAGTGTTCGTGCCGATCCTGCAGAAGCAGTTCCCGGAAATCACCGACTTCTACCTGCCGCCGGAAGGCTGCTCGTACCGCATGGCCGTGGTGACGATGAAGAAGTCGTATCCGGGGCATGCCAAGCGCGTGATGCTCGGTGTCTGGTCGTTTTTGCGACAGTTCATGTACACCAAGTTCGTTATCGTCTGTGACGACGATATCAACGCCCGCGACTGGAACGACGTGATCTGGGCCATCACCACGCGCATGGACCCCAAGCGCGATACGGTGATGATCGACAACACGCCGATCGACTATCTCGACTTCGCCTCGCCGGTCTCCGGCCTGGGGTCGAAAATGGGCCTGGATGCCACCCACAAGTGGCCGGGCGAAACCACTCGTGAGTGGGGCCGCGTGATCGTCAAGGACGACGCCGTCACCCAGCGGATCGATGCCATCTGGAATCAGTTAGGAATAGATTGATGCGTGTAACCCTGCAGCCCTCCGGAGCGGTGCTTGAGATACGGCCCGGCGAGCGGATTCTCGATGGTGCGCGGCGCCTGGGCTACGACTGCCCGCAAAGCTGCCGTAACGGCAATTGCCATGTGTGTGCGGCGCTGCTGGTTGAAGGCCGCGTCGAGCAGGCCGGCACGGTCCATGACCACGGCGAGTTCTACACTTGCATAGCCGAGCCGCTGGAAGACTGCATCCTGCTGTGGGATGGCGTGCTCGCGTTGGGAGAACTGCCGGTGCGCAGCCTGTCGTGTCAGGTCATCGAATGCCGGGACGTCGGCGGCGACACCTGGCGCGTGCGCCTGCGGGCGCCGGCCGGCAAGCCGCCGCGCTATCACGCCGGGCAATACCTGATGATCGAGCGTGAAAACGGCGAGAAGTCGGCGTTCTCCATGGCCTCGGCGCCGCACGGCGGGCGTGATCTGGAAATCCACGTGCTGGCCCGTGAAGCCAGTGCGCTGAGCCTGATCGAACAGCTGCAACGCAACCCGCTGGTGCGCGTCGAACTGCCGTTCGGCGACACCCACCTCGCCGAATTGCCTGACGGTCCGCTGGTGCTGATCGCCGCCGGCACCGGCATGGGGCAGATTCACAGCCTGATCGAACACTGCCGCGCCAACGGCTTCAAACACCCGGTGCATCTGTACTGGGGCGTGCGGCGTCCGGAAGATTTCTATGAAATCGAGCATTGGGATGAGTGGCTGAAGCTGCCCAACCTGTTCCTGCACAAAGTGGTCAGCGACCAGTGCGGTTGGGAAGGGCGCTGCGGGATGTTGCATCAGGCGGTGTGTGAAGACTTCGCGGACCTGAAGCCCTTGCACGTCTACGCCAGCGGCTCGCCGGCCATGGTCTACGGCACGCTGGATGCGCTGGTGGAAGCCGGCATGGACGCGCACCAGATGCGCGCCGACGTGTTCGCCTACGCGCCTCGCTCCTGAGCCTGAACGCCGCCTCTAGAAACGCACGCCGCTAGTCACCATCGCTGCATTGGCGCCGAGAAACACCAGCTCGGCGGCCAATGGGCCGTAGTGAGTGCCAACGGACGGAATGATCACCGGCGCAACGCCGTAGCGGTTCAGCGGAATCTTGTCCTTGTAATCACCGCGATAGCCCTGCAACAGCCCACCCGTGACCTTCAGGTAGACCGGATACTCGCTGCTGTCATAGCGCTTGCCGACATAGGCGTAGTTCGAGCGCTGGCGGAATGAGTTGCGAAACGTTGCCCCGCCAAATACCCAGCCGGACGCCTGATTGCGTTCAATGCCGATCAAGTCCTGATGGTTATTGTGTTCGGGGTCGGGTGAGTAATGTCGGGTATAGACACTGGTTTGGGCGTACCAGAAACCCTGGTCTTTTTCAGCGTCATCTTCAGCCAGCGCGTGGCCAGTCTGAATCACTAACAATGCGGCCAAAAGCCTTGATGTTTTCATAATGCAGCCTCGGTTAAACGGAATGGCTTGCGCCAGAGGAAGGCCGTTATACGTAGGCGTTCAGCGACGGGAAATACAGAAAGTCCGACAGTTTAGTCGGAAGTTTCCCGCATATTCTTGAATGAACCCTGAACGAGCGCAGGGCTTATGCATATTTCATTCGGGTATTTAAGATATTGGTGCAATGGTATTAGGCTATATAGAACCTGTTAGCCGAAGCGGATAATACCGTTTTAGCGCTATCGGGCCTGTCATACATCCTTTAGCACTTTTCGTTTTACAGTTACTGCTATATGTTCTATCCAGCGAATTGTGCTTACATCTTGTAATACTTGCGGGGCCGAACACTTCCGTCATGACAGCCATTGAATCTGCTTTTGTGAATCTGGCTTATCCTCCGCGGCTCGATCTGGGGCCGCAGCTGACCCACGAACAACTTCTCGTCTCGATGCAATCGACCATGGCGCGCCACAAGGGCGGACCGGTGTGGCTGTTCGCCTACGGGTCGCTGATCTGGCGTCCGGAGTGCACGGCGGTGGAGCGGGTGCGCGGGCGTGTCCATGGCTATCATCGCGGCTTGTACCTGTGGTCGCACGAGCATCGTGGAACGCCGGAAATGCCCGGGCTGGTGTTCGGTCTGGATCGTGGCGGTTCGTGCAGCGGCTTCGCCTATCGGCTGCCGGAAGAGAACCTCGACAGTGCGCTCTACGCGCTGTGGAAACGCGAAATGCCGTTCCCGTCCTATCGTCCGCACTGGCTCAACTGCCGGCTCGAAGATGGCAGTCAGGTGCAGGCTCTGGGATTTGTATTGGAGCGACACCTGCCCAGCTATGCCGGCAACTTGCCGGATCATGTGCTGAGTCAGGTGTTCGAAAGCGCTTGCGGGCGCTACGGCACTACTCGCGATTATGTCGAGCAGACCGTCCACGCCCTGCGCAGCCACGCCATGCCAGACCGGAATCTGGAGGCGCGGCTCAAGCGCTGTCAGTCAAAGGCTGATCAGGCGACGGCTTCGCGGCTCTGACTGGCGACTTGCTTGTGCCATAGCGTCGGGGCCAGGAAGGCCATCGACAGCAGGCAAGCGCCTACCAGCAGGACGAAACCACCGTCCCAGCCGAAGTGGTCAACGGTGTAGCCCATCGCCGCACTCGCGGCGACCGAACCGCCCAGATAACCGAACAGACCCGTGAAGCCCGCGGCAGTGCCGGCGGCTTTCTTCGGGGCCAGTTCCAGCGCCTGCAGGCCGATCAGCATCACCGGGCCGTAGATCAGGAAGCCGATCGAGAACAGCGCGATCATGTCCACGGTCGGGTTGCCGGCCGGGTTCAGCCAGTACACCAGTGTCGCCACGGTCACCAGCGCCATGAACACCATGCCGGTCAGGCCACGGTTGCCACGGAAGATCTTGTCCGACATCCAGCCGCACAGCAGCGTGCCCGGAATGCCCGCCCACTCGTAGAAGAAGTAGGCCCACGACGTCTTGTCGACGTCGAAGTGCTTGGCTTCTTTCAAGTAGGTCGGTGCCCAGTCCAGCACGCCGTAGCGCAGCAGGTAGACGAAGACGTTGGCGAGGGCGATGTACCAGAGCATTTTGTTGCGCAGCACGTATTTGACGAAGATTTCCTTGGCGCTGAATTCGTCTTCGTGGCTGGCGTCGTAGCCTTCCGGGTAATCGTTCTTGTACTTTTCGATCGGCGGCAGGCCGACCGATTGCGGGGTGTCGCGCATGGTGATGAAGGCAAACACTGCCACGCCCAACGCCACCGCTGCCGGTACGTAGAACGCTGCGTGCCAGTCGTTGAACAGGCCCATGCCGAGCAGGAACAGCGGGCCGATCAGACCGCCGCCGACGTTATGCGCCACGTTCCACACCGAGACCACGCCGCCGCGTTCCTTCTGCGACCACCAGTGCACCATGGTGCGTCCGCTCGGCGGCCAGCCCATGCCCTGGGCCCAGCCGTTGATGAACAGCAGGATGAACATCATGGTCACGCTGGACGTCGCCCATGGCGCGAAACCGAAAATGAACATCACCCCGGCCGACACCAGCAGGCCGAACGGCAGGAAGTAGCGCGGGTTGGAACGGTCGGACACCAGGCCCATGAGGAACTTGGACAGACCGTAGGCAATGGCGATGGCCGACATCGCCAGACCCAGGTCGCCCCGGCTGTAGCCTTCGTCGATCAGGTAAGGCATGGCCAGCGAGAAGTTTTTGCGCAGCAGGTAGTAACCCGCGTAGCCAAAGAAGATACCGGCGAAGATCTGCCAGCGCAGGCGTCGGTAAGTGCTGTCGATTTTTTCTTCAGGCAATGGAGCCTGATGTGCGGCAGGACGAAAGAAAGCAAACATTCAAGAGCTCCAGATTTCTTGTTTTGACTGCGGATGCGAATGTTACAGTTTCGTTACCGAAAATAGCACCGGTTCGCATTGGCAAAACAGTGGAAATGTTGGAATTCGAGCGTTCTTTTACGAACCTGTCGCTCAGCTGTAAGAACAGGACGTTTTCACCACTTATGAACATGGGGTGGCATAGACTCGCGGCCAGTTCAGCCGATTGATCAGCCGAGATAAGAAATGGCCCTGAAGGTTCGCATGTTGGTGCCGAGATTTTTGGTGGCCGCGGGGCTCGCCGTGGTGCTGCTGACATTGATCGTCACCGATCATCCTTCCCATTCCGGCCTGCGTAACGCGACGGTACTGATCATTCGTCATGCAGAAAAACCGGATGTCGGCTCGCTGCTCAACGCCCGGGGCGAACAGCGGGCGGCCGCCTACGCCGACTATTTCAACCCGTTGAAACTCGATGGCCAGACCCTGACTCCCCAGCGCTTGATCGCGGCCGGCGACACTCCGGAGAGTTCGCGCTCACGCTTGACCCTGACCCCGCTGGCTCAGCGCCTGAACCTTGCGATTGAGCAGCCCTACGTCAATGGCGACCTGCACCAACTGGTCAGGCTGTTGCGCAAGAGCAATCAGGCGTCGACGGTGCTGATCGCCTGGCACCACGGGCACATCAACAAACTGCTGAAAGCCTTCGGCGGCGACGCCACAGCGCTGATGGGGCAGGGAAAATGGCCGGATGATGTCTTCGACTGGCTGATCGTCCTGCGCTTCGACGACAAGGGTCGGCTGATTCCGTCTCGCAGCCTGAAGGTTCAGGAGCAGCTGTTGCCGGGCGATGCGGCACCGTCGCCCGGCGGTTGAGGCGACCTGCGCTGTCAGCGCACCTGCACCACCACCTTGCCCACTGCCTTGCGCTGCCCCAGGTCATTGATTGCCTGCGCCGCGTTGCTCAGCGGATACACCTGTGACACCAGCGGCTTCAGCTTGCCCTCGGCGAACCAGCCGAACAGTTGCTGGAAGTTCGCCGCGTTGTCCTGTGGCTGGCGCTGGGCGAAGGAGCCCCAGAACACGCCGAGCACCGCTGCGCCCTTGAGCAGGGCGAGGTTGACCGGCAGTTCCGGGATGCGCCCGCTGGCGAAGCCGACCACCAGCAGGCGGCCGTTCCAGGCGATGGCGCGTATGGCCTGGTCAAACAGGTCACCGCCGACCGGGTCGTAGATCACGTCGGCGCCCTGGCCGTCGGTGAGGCGTTTGATTTCTTCCTTGAGGCTGGTTTCGCTGTAGTTGATCAGTTCGTCGGCACCGGCCGCTTTGGCCACCGCGAGTTTCTCCGCGCTGCTGGCGGCGGCGATGACGCGGGCGCCCATGGCCTTGCCGATTTCCACCGCCGCCAGGCCGACGCCACCGGAAGCGCCGAGCACCAGCAGGGTTTCGCCCGGTTGCAGATTGGCCCGTTGCTTGAGGGCGTGCATCGAAGTGCCGTAGGTCATGCTGAAGGCGGCAGCGGTATTGAAATCCATCGACGGCGGGATCGGCAGGACGTTGTAGCCCGGCACCGCGACCTGCTCCGCAAAGCTGCCCCAGCCGGTCAGGGCCATGACCCGGTCACCGACCTTCAGATGGCTGATCTTTTCGCCCACGGCGCTGACCACGCCGGACGCTTCGCCCCCCGGGGAAAACGGGAAGGGCGGCTTGAACTGGTATTTGCCCTCGATGATCAGCGTGTCCGGGAAGTTGACCCCGGCGGCGTGCACCTCCAGCAGGATTTCGTTCTTCTTCGCGACAGGGCTGGCGACGTCTTCCAGCACCAGCGATTCGGCAGGGCCGAAGGCTTTGCACAGCACGGCTTTCATCAGGGCTATTCCTTTGGGAGTGATGGCCGATAAGTGTAGGTGTGTCAGTCAACGGGTCAACGAGCATGCCCGACCCTGATAGTCAGCCATAAGCTTGTGCTTGCGCGGCGGGCCGTTATGCTAGGCCGCAAACCGGATAAGGAGCGAATTGTGAAAGCGTGGATCATGTTGTTACTGGCCCTGTCTCTGCCTGTGGCAGCCCTGGCCGAAGAAGCCAAAGAAGGCGAGGCGCCGAAGGTCAATTACATCACCCTGAGCCCGCCGTTCGTGGGCAACTACGGGTTGGACGGCACGCCAAAGCTCAAGGTCTACAAGGCCGATGTGGCATTGCGTGTGACGGGCGAAGAGGCGACCAAACTGGTCAAGGCCAACGAGCCGCTGATCCGCAATCAACTGGTGGCGCTGTTCACCCAGCAGACGACTGAGGCGATGGGCAGCATCGAAGGCAAGGAAAAGCTGCGTCAGGAAGCCCTGAAACAAACCCAGCAAGTGATGAATGACGAGACCGGCAAGCCGGTGGTTGAAGACCTGTTGTTCAACAACCTGATCATTCAGTAAGCACGCTGGCCGCTGTTCAGGACGCCAGGCTCTTGCGAAAGCGTGCCAGCGCGATGAGGAAGAACAGCAGGCCGATGCCCGTCAGCGCCAGCAAGTCCGGCCAGACCACCCTCAGTCCGGCGTCGCGAAACAGTATCGCGGCGCTGAGGCTGACAAAGTGCGTGGACGGCGAGCCCTGCATGACCCACTGCAGCCACTGCGGCATGCTGTCCAGTGGCGTACTGCCGCCCGAGAGCAGCAACATCGGGATGATCACCGGAATTGCCAGCAGGCCGAACTGCGGCGTCGAGCGCGCCAGCGTCGCGAGGAAGATTCCCAACGCGGTGCTGGCAAACAGATAAACCGCGGTCACCAGCAAAAACAGGCTCATCGAGCCGGCCAACGGCACGCCCAATGCGCCTTTGACCACCACCTCCAGCGACAGCCAGGTGCACAGCACCACCACCAGCAGGTTGCTCCAGATTTTCGCCAGCATGATTTCCAGCGCCGTCAGTGGCAGCACCAGCAAATGGTCGAGCGTGCCGTGTTCGCGTTCGCGCAGCAGCGCCGTACCCGTGAGGATGATCGCCAGAATGGTGATGTTGTTGACGATCTGAATCACCGCCAGAAACCAGCCGCCCTCCAGGTTGGTATTGAACAGTGCGCGGGTGGTCAGTTGAATCGGCGTCTTGCTCGCGGCATCGCCCTGGCCGCCATAGTCCTGCAGTTCACGCTGGAAGATCCGGCCGATGTAACCCGCGCCCATGAACGCCTGGCTCATGGCGGTGGCGTCCACATTGACCTGAATGGCCGGGTGCCGCGCCGCCAGCAGGTCGGTTTGAAAACCTGCCGGAATGTTGATCACGAAGGTGTACTGGCCGCTGTCCATGACCTGGTCCAGTTGCGGGTAAGGCAACAGCACCGGCGGCTGGAACTCTGGCGGTTGCAGGGCTTGGGCCAACTGGCGCGAGAGCGCGCTGTGGTCTTCGTCGACGATCGCTACGCTGGCGTTGTGCACGCCGATCACTGAGCCGGCGGCGGGCATGTAGATCGCCACGGTGAAGGCGTAGAACAGGAACAGCAGCAACACGCTGTCGTGGCGCAGGCTGGTCAGTTCCTTGAGTCCCAGGCGCAGGATGTGCGCGAACTTGTGCATTCAGGCCTCCTGCTTTTTCAGCATGACCAGGCTCAGCCCGGTGAACCCGACAAAGAACCCGAACAGCGCCAGGCACTGCGGCCACAGCTGCCGCAGGTCCAGCGCTTTGGTGAACGTGCCCACCGCGATGTCGAGGAAGTGCCCCGCCGGAAACAGCATGCCCATCACCGCGGCCGCACCTTCCAGCGACGAGCGCGGCACGATCAGCCCGGAGAACTGGATGGTCGGCAGGCTGGTGATGATCATGGTGCCGAGGATCGCGGCGATTTGCGTGCGAGTGAACGCCGAGATCAGCAGGCCCATGCTGGTGGTCGCCAGCACGTACAGCAGGCCGCCGAAGGCCAGTGTCAGCAGGCTGCCCTTGAACGGCACGCCGAACAACCAGCGGTTCATCGCCACCAGCAGCACCAGATTGACCAGGCTGACCAGCAGGTACGGCGCCTGTTTGCCGAGCAGAAACTCCAGACGGGTCAGGGGCGTGGCGTAGAAGTTGGTGATCGAGCCCAGCTCTTTTTCGCGGACGATGCCCAGCGCCGTCAACATCCCCGGAATGAACGCCAGAATCAGCGCCATGACCCCAGGGCCGATGGCGTTGACGCTGACCACATCCTGGTTGTAGCGAAAGCGGGTTTCCAGGCTGGCGCCCGTCTGATGATGCATCGCGGGGCTGCTCTGCTCGGCCAACTGTTGCAGATTGGCCAGGTGCACGGCTTCAACATAGTTGCGGCTGGTCTCGGCGCGAAACGGCATGCCGCCATCCAGCCACGCCGCCACCGCAGGCTGGCGCCCGGCGTACAGGTCGCGGCCGAATCCAGGCGGGATTTCCAGCGCGAGTTTGATCTCCGAGCGTTGCAGGCGGCGGTGCAGCTCTTGAGCGTCGTGGATGGTCGGCCGCTCATCGAAGTAGCGCGAGCCGCGAAAGGCTTCCAGATAGGTTCGGCTCTGCGGTGTCTGATCCTGGTCGTAGACGGCGAACGCGAGGTTTTCCACGTCGAGGGAAATCCCGTAGCCGAAAATCACCATCATGAAAATCGCCCCCGCCAGGGCAAAGGCCATGCGCACTTTGTCACGCAGCAGCTCCTTGCCTTCGCGACTGGCCACCGCCAGCAGGCGACCGAGGCTGAAGCCGCGCTGTTTGAGCGGCGGCGCGGCGGCCACTGGCGCGGTCGGCGGTTCACTCGCGGGAGGCGAGTCGGCGGTGCCCTGAGCTTGTTCCAGACACGTTACGAAGGCGGCTTCCAGCGTTTCTCCGGCGAACTGACGTTGCAGCGCCGCCGGGGTGTCGCACGCCAGGACCTTGCCGGCGTGCATCAGCGAGATGCGGTCGCAGCGCTGGGCTTCGTTCATGAAGTGAGTGGAGAGGAAAATCGTCACGCCTTGCTCGCGGGACAGTTCGATCAACAGTCGCCAGAAGTCATCGCGGGCTGCGGGGTCGACACCGGACGTCGGCTCATCAAGGATCAGCACTTCCGGGCGGTGCAACACTGCCACCGCCAGCGACAGACGTTGACGCAGCCCAAGGGGCAGGGCGCCTGACGGCTGATCAGCAACGCCGCGCAGATTGAAGCGCTCGATCAACGCTTCGATGCGTGGCGCGCTTTCGGCCTTGGGCAAGTCGAACAGCCGGGCATGCAGCTCAAGGTTCTGCCGCACACTGAGTTCGCCGTACAGCGAAAAGCTCTGGGACATGAAGCCGACTCGCTTGCGCGTGGCCAGGTCCTTGGCGTCCACCGGGTTGCCCAGCAGTGTCGCGCTGCCCTCGCTGGCCGGCATCAGCCCGGTCAGGACTTTCATGGTGGTGGTTTTGCCGCAGCCGTTGGAGCCGAGAAAGCCGAAAATCTCGCCGCGACCGATGGCGAAGCTGACGTGATCCACGGCGGTGAAGTCGCCGAAGCGCAGCGTCAGGTCGTGGGCCTCAATCGCGATATCGGTGGTGCCGCCGCTGCGTGGCGGAATCACCAGCGGCTGAGCATCATGATGACTGTCGCCCTGGAAATGGGTGAAGGCCTCATCGAGTTTGCCGCTGGGGGTGACGGCGGCCAGCTCGCGGCTCAGGCCGGTGGCAATCAACTGGCCGTTGTCGAGCATCAGGCAATGCTCGAACTGTTCGGCTTCCTCCATGTAAGCGGTGGCGACCAGCAGGGTCAGCTGCGGGCGCTGGCGCCGTACGTCGTCGATCAACTCCCAGAAACGCCGGCGTGAGAGCGGGTCGACGCCGGTGGTCGGTTCGTCGAGGATCAGCAGATCCGGCTCGTGAATCAGCGCGCAGCACAGGCCGAGTTTCTGTTTCATGCCGCCAGACAACTTGCCGGCGGGGCGCTCGGCGAATTTCAGCAGGTCGGTGGCGAGCAGCAGGTTGTGCATGCGCTGCTCGCTATCGGCTTTCGACAGGCCGAACAGCGTGGCGAAGAACTGGATGTTTTCGCGGATCGACAGCTCGGGATACAGGTTGCCGCCCAGTCCCTGGGGCATGAAGGCGATGCGTGCATACAACGTGTCGCGGTGACGACGCTGCTGAATCGGCCCGCCGAGCACGTCCAGTTGCCCCTGTTGCAAGGCCTTCACCCCGGCGATCAGCCCCAGCAGGCTGGACTTGCCCGCCCCATCGGGGCCGATCAGCCCGCAACGGGTGCCGGCGGGCAGGCTGAAGGTGATATCGCTCAGTGCTTGCTGTTTGCCGTAGCGGTGCGCGATAGCGTTCGCCTGAACCGCGAGGCTGCTCATTGCAAATTGGCCGGCCAGGCAATCGGCGCCGTGCGCACATAACCCGCGCCGGGCATGCCCGGTTTGGCCTGCGGTACGGCGCTGGGCTGGGTCAGGCGCAGCTTGACGCGGAACACCAGTTTTTGCCGCTCGTCGCGGGTCTCGACTTCTTTGGGGGTGAACTGCGATTTGCCGGCGACGAAACTGATCTTCGCCGGCAACGGCTTGTCGGGCAGGGCATCGAGCAGCACCCGCGCCTCGTCACCCACCGTCAGGCGTCCGGCCACGGAGGCTGAGAGGTAGAGGTTCATGTACTGGTCGTTGGGATCGATCAGCAGCAACACCCGGCCACCGGCCCCCAGAACTTCGCCGGGCTCGGCCATGCGCAACTGGATCACCCCGTCAATCGGCGCGCGCAACTGGCTGTCGTCGATCTCGCTGGTCAGCTGCGCGACCTGGGCCTGCGCCGCACCGATTGCCGCACTGACGGCCGAGACCTGGGCGCGGGCCGCCGTCACCGCGGCGTTGCCGGTGCCAATGCGCGACTGCAATTGATCGATGATCTGGGCGCTGACGTAACCGTGTTTGAACAGTGATTGCGAGCGCCCGAGTTCCTGCTGGGCCAGCAGCAGTTCGCTCTGGCGCAACTGCACATTGGCCTGGGCGGCGTTGAGGTTTTCCCGGGCGCGCAAGACTTCGGCTTCGGCCTGATTACGCTGGGCTTCGAGGGTACGGGTGTCCATGCGGGCGAGCAGTTGGCCCTTGTCGACCTTGTCGCCTTCATCCACCAGCACCTCGGCCAGGCGCCCGGGTGTCTTGCTGGCGATCTGCACTTCGGTGGCTTCCAGGCGCCCGTTGCCCATCGACAGTCCTTCGACCAGACGGCTGCTGACCGACAGCCAGTAACCGAATCCGCCAGCAGCGGCGAGCAGCACCAGAAGCGAACCGGCGTATAAAAGGGAAGAGCGGCTGTGCGTCGACATGGGGGCATCCTGCGGCTGTGGCGTCCAGTCTGACTGTTCAAGCGTTCCATTCGCTTGATATCAATCAAATGAGCGCCAAGCCTAGCCCCTTTTTGCCGGTAAAAACCGTGACCGGGGAGTTCTCAGCGCAAGCCGAGCACCGTGGCCCACTGTTCGGCCGTCACGGGCATCACCGACAGACGACTGCCTTTTTGCACCAGCGGCATGTCGGCCAGTGCGGTCTGCTGCTTCAGATAATCAAGCTTCAACACCCGGGCAAACGTCTCGACGTGCGCCACATCAATTGCGCTCCAGGCGTTTTTTTCTGGTGTGGCTTTCGGATCGAAGTAATGGCTTTCTGGCTCCAGTGCGGTGGGATCCGGGTACGCCGCCTGAATAATCTTGCCGATTCCGGCGATCCCCGGCTCCGGGCAGCTGGAGTGGTAGAAAAAGAACTCATCCCCCACCGCCATCGCCCGCAGGAAATTGCGCGCCTGATAGTTGCGAACCCCGTCCCAGCGCGCTGTGCCGAGTTTCTCCAGACCTTTGATCGAGAGTTCATCGGGCTCGGATTTCATCAGCCAATAGGCCATGTCTTGTGCTCCTCAAGCGGTCGTTGGGCAGGTTGTCGGGCAATTTTATGACAAACCGACGGTCGGTTGACGTCAGCGTTTGCGCCGAGGTTCACGTTGTCGCAAAATGCCGGCCTTTAAAGCTTGACGCTGCTGCACGGCTACGAACGGAACCGCTGCTGTCATCGTGATGATCTGCCTTGAGGGGGGCAATCGATGAAACGCAAACCGGATTTGCTATGGACTTTGGTTATTTTGTTCGGCTTGGGCGTCGTGACCACCGGCTATGCGCAAAGTCTGTGGACGAGCAAGACCGATGCTCCGATAGAAGTCGCACAACAGGTTCAACAGTCGACCGCCTTCAAGCGCTGAAACTGCCTTTTCGACGCCGCTGATCTGCGCGGCGTCTATCCCGCGAAGTACCAAGCCTTGTCAGTGACCGTGCCTTGTAACGGTACATCCCAGCTCGCCTGCGCCAAGCGTTCGACCTTCTGACATTCATGGGCAAGACCCAATAGCGTCGGCTTGCGCCAGTTCTTGCGCCGCGCCAGATACGCCAGGCTGCGATCATAGAATCCACCGCCCATCCCCAGCCGTCCGCCGACGTCGTCAAAACCCACCAACGGCAACAACACCAGATCCAGCGTCCAGATCTTGCGCTGATGGGCAAGATTGGCCCGTGGTTCGAGAATGCGGAAGCGATTGGGCTTGAGCTTGTCCCCAGGGCGAATGCGCTGAAAGACCATTTTGGTGCGCGGCCAGGCGCTGAGCACCGGCAGATAAGTGGCCTTGCCGCGACGCTGGGCTTCGCGCAGCAGCAGGCGCGGATCGATTTCACCGTCGGTGGGCAGATACAGGGAGAGGTGTCGCGCCCGGCGAAAGTGCGGGTCTTGCGCCAGTTGGCGGAACAGGCCCTTGGCGGCCTGGCGTTGCTCACTCGGCGTCAGCGCGCGGCGCGCCTTGCGCAGCAGGCGGCGGAGTTGCGGGCGGGGCAGCAGCGCAGGTTCGGTCATGGTTCGGCTTCGGCAGTTGAGGGCGAAAACGCACGCATAAAAAATCCGATGCCGGCAAAAACCGGCATCGGATTCGAATCAGGCTCCCCGGATGAACCGCTGTCAACTTAGCCCTTGAACCCGAAAGTTCAAGGTGGAAGATGCAGTAGACTTTAAGGCTTTCCGTCTGGCGGACATGCACACCAGCCCAACGTGCAACTTCCAGGGTAGTGCGAATCGGCTCAGGGACATCGTCAACTGGCAAGCACCCCAGGGAGTGCCGCGAGTATACCTCAAGCGGCCAGTTGAATCAGCCCTTGGTGACGTCCGGATCGGTCGCCAGCACCAGATCGACACGATCGAGCAAGTCGCGCACCTGTTCACGGGTCGAACCGCTGGCCTGGATGTCCGGGCGCTCTTCTTTGTGCAAGAGGTCGTGGGTGATGTTCAGCGCGGCCATTACGGCGATACGGTCGGCACCGATGACTTTGCCGCTGCTGCGGATCTCGCGCATCTTGCCATCCAGGTAGCGTGCGGCACTGACCAGATTGCTGCGTTCTTCCTGCGGGCAGATGATCGAATATTCTTTGTCGAGGATCTGCACGGTAACGCTATTGCTTGAACTCATGAGTCTTGCTCCAGGGCCTTGAGGCGCGAAATCATCGATTCGACCTTACGCCGGGCGATTTCGTTTTTTTCAATGAGGTGAGCGCGTTCCTCGCGCCAGGTCTTTTCCTGAGCTAGTAAGAGTGCGTTTTGACTCTTAAGTTGCTCGACTCGGCCAATCAGCAGTTCGAGTCTGGCCATCAGCGCTTGCAGGTCGTTGTCTTCCATTGGGTTCACTGTCTGATGGGTTAGCTGGCGGACAGCCTTTAATAGTCTTGGCGAGTCTGTCGATGTAGGATACAAGGCCTTCATTCTAGACATAGCGCCGTCTGGCGCCTAGCTGCCCATGACCATTGCGAATTCCCCGTACCAAGCCTTTGCCACCCTGCTGACTGCCAGCGGCCACAACGTCTCGCCTGCCGAACTGCATGGCCTGCTGCTCGGCCGCAGCTGCGCCGGCGCCGGCTTCGATAACGAAGGCTGGCTGATCGACGCCGCCGAACTGCTCGAAGGCGACCTCCAGGACAACGTCCGCAACGCCCTGATCGGCCTGCAGGAAATGGTCAAAGGCGAACTGACCGGCGACGACGTTACCGTTGTCCTGCTGCTGCCGACCGATGACGCACCGCTGGCCGACCGCGCCGCTGCACTGGGCCAATGGTGCCAGGGCTTCCTCAGCGGTTTCGGTCTCAACTGCCGTGACAGCAGCATGCTCAGCACTGAAGCCACCGAAGTGTTGCAGGATCTGGCAGCGATCTCCCAGGTGCAAGACGCCCTGGAAGAATCTGAAGACGGCGAAACCGACTACATGGAAGTCATGGAGTACCTGCGCGTTGCGCCGCTGCTGCTGTTCTCGGAAACCAAGAAAGCCGACGTGCCGCCAGCCGCCAAGCCGTCGCTGCATTAATCGCGTGCCAGGGAAAGCCATCTGCCCATGACCCATATCCCCAAAGCGGAATACAGCCGTCGCCGCAAGGCCCTGATGGCGCAGATGGAACCCAACAGCATCGCGATCCTGCCTGCCGCCGCGGTTGCCATTCGCAACCGTGACGTCGAGCACGTCTACCGTCAGGACAGCGACTTCCAGTACCTCAGCGGATTCCCCGAGCCGCAAGCCGTCATCGTCTTGATGCCGGGGCGCGAGCATGGCGAGTACGTGCTGTTCTGCCGTGAGCGCAATGCCGAACGCGAACTGTGGGACGGCCTGCGCGCAGGGCAGGAAGGCGCGATCCGTGATTACGGTGCTGACGACGCCTTTCCGATTACCGATATCGACGACATCCTCCCGGGCCTGATCGAAGGCCGTGACCGGGTGTATTCGGCGATGGGCAGCAACCCGGAGTTCGACCGCCACCTGATGGACTGGATCAACGTGATCCGCTCCAAGGCGCACCTCGGCGCTCAGCCACCGAACGAATTCGTTGCCCTGGATCACCTGCTGCACGACATGCGCCTGTATAAATCGGCGGCGGAAGTGAAGGTAATGCGCGAAGCCGCGCGGATTTCCGCTCAGGCGCATATCCGGGCGATGCAGGCCAGTCGGCCGGGGTTGTACGAATACAGCCTGGAAGCCGAGCTGGATTACGAGTTTCGCAGGGGCGGGGCGAAGATGCCGGCCTACGGTTCGATCGTCGCCGCCGGGCGCAACAGCTGCATCCTGCATTACCAGCAGAATGACGCGCTGCTCAAGGACGGCGATCTGGTGTTGATCGATGCCGGTTGCGAAATCGACTGCTACGCCAGCGACATCACGCGCACCTGGCCGGTCAACGGCAAATTTTCCGCCGAGCAAAAAGCGATTTACGAGTTGGTGCTGGCCTCGCAGGAAGCCGCCTTCGCTGAAATCGCCCCGAACAAAAACTGGAATCAGGCCCACGAAGCCACGGTCCGGGTGATTACCACCGGCCTGGTCAAGCTCGGGATCCTGCAAGGCGAGGTCGACGAGTTGATCGCGACTGAAGCCTATAAAGCGTTTTACATGCACCGTGCCGGCCACTGGCTGGGCATGGATGTACACGACGTTGGCGAATACAAGGTCGGCGGCGAATGGCGCGTGCTGGAGGTCGGCATGGCGCTGACCGTGGAGCCGGGCATCTACATTGCCCCGGACAACCAGAACGTAGCGAAGAAATGGCGCGGCATCGGCGTGCGCATCGAGGATGACGTGGTAGTGACCAAGACCGGTTGTGAAATCCTGACCAGCGGCGTACCGAAAACCGTCGCCGAGATCGAAGCGCTGATGGCGCAAGCACGGACCCACGCGGCATGAGTCGAGTCAATCTGGCAATCATCGGCGGCGGCCTGGTCGGCGCCAGTCTGGCGTTAGCCTTGCAGGCCGGGGCCAAGGCCCGCGGCTGGAAAATCGTCCTGATCGAACCGTTCGCCCCCGGCGATAGCTGGCAGCCGAGCTACGACGCGCGTTCGTCGGCGCTGTCCTTCGGTTCGCGGCAGATCTATCAACGCTTGGGCGTGTGGCAGGAAATCTCCCGTCGCGCCGAGCCGATCAAACAGATCCACGTCTCCGACCGTGGCCGCTTCTCCACCGCGCGTCTGTCGGCGATGGAAGAGGGCGTGCCGGCACTCGGCTACGTGGTGGAAAACGCCTGGCTCGGCCAGTGCCTGTGGCAGCATCTGGATAAAGACGTGATCAGCTGGCGCTGCCCGGCGGAAGTCACGCGCATGGAACCGCTGTCCGATGGCTATCGCCTGACCCTCAACGATGAAACCACCGTTGAGTGTGATCTGGCGGTGCTCGCCGATGGCGGCCGTTCCGGTCTGCGCGAGCAGTTGGGTATCAACGTGCGCAAGCGTCCGTACAACCAGAGCGCGCTGATCGCCAACATCACCCCGAGCGAAGCGCACAACGGCATGGCCTTCGAGCGCTTCACCGACGAAGGGCCGATGGCTTTGCTGCCGCTGCCGGATAATCGTTGCGCGCTGGTCTGGACCCGTCTGGGCATGGACGCGCAGCGTTTGGCAGACTTGAGCGAGCGCGATTTCCTCAGCGAGCTGCAAGGCGTGTTCGGTTACCGTCTCGGCACCTTGAAACAGGTCGGCGCGCGGCATCTGTATCCGCTGTCGCTGGTCGAGGCCGAGGAGCAAGTGCGTTCGCATCTGGCGGTGCTCGGCAACGCCGCCCACAGCTTGCACCCGATTGCCGGGCAGGGTTTCAACCTGTCCCTGCGCGACGCCGATGCCCTGGCCGCTGCGTTGCTCGCCAGTGACAAGCCGCTGGGTGACTTCGCCACGTTGCAGGCCTATCGCGAGCGTCAGCGTCTGGATCAAGAGCTCACCGTGGGCTTCTCCGATCAGGTCACGCGGCTGTTCGGCAGCACCCAGCCGCTGGTCTCGCTGGGGCGCAACATCGGCCTGCTCGGCCTCGATCTGCTGCCACCGGCCAAGCGCTGGTTTGCCCGTCAGGCCATGGGGCTGGGAACACGCCCGGATGCTTAAGTGGTTGACCGCAAAATTCGGCAAGGCGCGACTGATGCGCTGGGTGATGACCTTCTACCCGCCCTACCTCGGTGCTGGCGTGCGGGTTCGGCACATCAGCGATGACTTTCGCGACGTGCAGGTATCGATGGGCCTGGGGTGGTACAACCGCAACTACGTCGGTACCCAGTTCGGCGGCAGTCTGTATTCGATGGTCGATCCGTTTTTCATGCTGATGCTCATGGAAAACCTCGGTTCGCGGTACATCGTCTGGGACAAGGCGGCCGACATCGATTTCATCGCGCCGGGCAAAGGCCCGGTGTTCGCCCGCTTTACCATCGACGAGACCTTGCTCGACGAGATCCGCCGGCAGACCGCCAGTGGCGAGAAATACCTGCCGCAATTGCAGGTCGACATTCATGACGGCGCCGGCAACCTCGTGGCGCGGGTCGGAAAAACCCTTTACGTGCGGCTCAAGCCGCAAGCGAGACAGGCTTAAAGCATGGAAATGCGCGCAGATCTGCTGATTGTCGGAGCCGGAATGGTCGGCAGCGCCCTTGCGTTGGCGTTGCAGGACAGTGGCCTGGAAGTGCTGCTGCTCGACGGCAGCCCGCTGAGCGTCAAACCGTTCGACGCGACCGCGCCGTTCGAGCCGCGGGTCAGCGCCCTGTCGGCGGCCAGCCAGCGAATCCTCGAACGCCTCGGCGTGTGGGACGGCATCGCCAAACGGCGCAGCAGTCTGTACACCGACATGCACGTGTGGGACGGCAGCGGCACCGGCCAGATTCACTTCTCGGCAAGCAGCGTGCACGCTGAGGTGCTGGGGCATATCGTCGAAAACCGTGTGGTGCAGGATGCCTTGCTCGATCGTTTGCACGACTGCGATCTGGGCATGCTGGCCAATGCGCGACTGGAGCAGATGCGCCGCTCCGGTGACGACTGGTTGCTGACCCTGGCCGATGGTCGCAAATTGCGCGCGCCGCTGGTGATCGCCGCCGACGGTGCCAATTCGGCGGTGCGTCGCCTGACCGGCGTCGCCACCCGCGAGTGGGATTACCTGCATCACGCCATCGTCACCAGTGTGCGCAGCAGCAAGCCGCACCGCATGACCGCCTGGCAGCGTTTCACCGATCACGGACCATTGGCGTTTTTGCCGCTGGAGCGTGACGGGCAGCAGGACTGGTGCTCGATCGTCTGGTCGACCACGCCGAGTGAAGCCGAGCGTTTGATGGCGCTGGATGAAGCGGACTTCTGCCGTGAACTGGAGCGTGCCTTTGAGGGTCGCCTCGGCGAAGTGATCAGCGCCGATCCGCGACTGTGCGTGCCGCTGCGTCAGCGTCACGCCAAGCGTTATGTGGCCGAGGGTTTGGCGCTGATCGGAGATGCGGCGCACACCATTCACCCATTGGCCGGGCAGGGTGTGAACCTTGGTTTCCTTGATGCCGCCGTATTGGCTGAAGTGTTGCTGCAAGCCGCTGAACGTGGCGAACGCTTGGCGGACGTGAAGGTGCTGAGCCGCTACGAGCGTCGGCGCATGCCGCACAACCTGGCGCTGATGGCGGCGATGGAAGGCTTCGAGCGCCTGTTCCAGGCCGACCCGCTGCCAGTGCGCTGGCTGCGCAATGCCGGGTTGAAGCTGGTGGAGCAGATGCCGGAGGCCAAGGCTCTTTTCGTGCGTGAAGCTCTCGGGTTGACCGGGGATCTTCCGGCCCTTGCCAAACCCTGAAGGCAACTATTTCTTTGTGGCGAGGGAGCTTGCTCCCGCTGGGCTGCGAAGCGGCCCCAAATTCGGTGCTGGCCGAAACGGGAGTCCTTCGGCCTCCAGCGGGGGCAAGCTTCCTCGCCACAGAGGCCAGCAATTTGGAGGTCATGCAACATCTGGTAACTCCTTGGAAAAGTGATCGATTGAGAAGCTAAATGTGAGTCCTTATCATTTGGCCCACATTTTCCGACCGAGAGATCACTCCCATGTTGGCACCCAAGCGTCTCCTGACCGCCCTGGCCATGACCCTGATCGGCAGCACCACCGTCCAGGCCGCCGACGAGGTGGTGGTCTACTCCTCGCGTATCGATGAGCTGATCAAACCGGTGTTCGACGCCTACACCGCGAAAACCGGGGTGAAGATCAAGTTCATCACCGACAAGGAAGCGCCGCTGATGCAGCGGATCAAGGCCGAAGGCGAGAACGCCACCGCCGACCTGCTGCTCACCGTCGACGCCGGCAACCTCTGGCAGGCCGAACAGATGGGCATCCTGCAGCCGTTCACCTCGAAAACCATCGACAGCAACATTCCCGCGCAATACCGCTCGTCCACTCACGCCTGGACCGGCCTGAGCCTGCGCGCGCGGACCATCGCCTATTCCACCGAGCGGGTGAAACCGGGCGAGCTGACCACCTACGAAGCGCTGGCCGACAAGAACTGGGAAGGGCGCCTGTGCCTGCGCACGGCGAAGAAGGTCTACAACCAATCGCTGACCGCGACCATGATCGAAGTGCACGGTGCCGAAAAGACCGAGAAGATTCTCAAGGGCTGGGTCAACAACCTGTCCACCGACGTGTTCTCCGACGACGTCGCGGTGCTGGAAGCGATCAATGCCGGGCAGTGCGATGTCGGCATCGTCAACACCTACTATTACGGCCGCCTGCACAAGCAGAAGCCGGAGCTGCCAGTGAAACTGTTCTGGCCGAACCAGGCGGATCGCGGCGTGCACGTGAACCTGTCAGGCATCGGCCTGACCAAACATGCACCGCACCCGGAAGCGGCCAAGGCGCTGGTGGAGTGGATGACCACGCCTGAAGCGCAGAAGATCTTTGCCGACGTGAACCAGGAATTCCCGGCCAACCCGGCGGTGAAGCCTTCGGAAGAAGTGGCGGCCTGGGGCCAGTTCGTGGCGGACACCTTGCCGGTGGAAGTGGCGGGCAAGCGTCAGGCTGAAGCGATCCGCATGATGGATCGGGCGGGCTGGAACTGAGGCTGTAATCCTATTGACCATTGTGGCGAGGGAGCTTGCTCCCGCTGGGGCGCGAAGCGGCCCTGTGGCGCCCCTGCGTCTGGCATGAATTGATCTGGTAATCTCCTGCGACTGCTTCGCAGCCGAGCGGGAGCAAGCTCCCTCGCCACAAAATGTGGTCAACGTCGAATGGGCGTTGGCCCACTTCTAGAGAACCACCTTGGCCCACCCCGCCCAACGCCGCTGGTACCCCATCGTCTTCGCCATTGCCGCGCTGGTGCTGTTGCCCCTGAGTGTCCTGCTGCTGTCGTGGCAAACCATCGATCAGCAGATCTGGTCGCACCTGTGGGAAACCCAGATGCCGCGTCTGTTGGGCAATACGTTGACCCTGGTGGTCGGTGTCGGCGTCGGTGTGACGCTGCTCGGTGTCAGCCTGGCCTGGCTGACCAGCCTCTGCGAATTTCCCGGGCGACGCTGGCTCGACTGGGCGCTGATGCTGCCGTTTGCCATCCCGGCCTACGTGCTGGCGTTCGTCTTCGTTGGCCTGCTGGACTTCGCCGGCCCGGTGCAAACCCTGTTGCGCGAGTGGTTCGGCAGCGGCCTGCGCCTGCCGCGAGTGCGCTCCACCGGCGGGGTGATTGTGGTGCTGGTGCTGGTGTTCTATCCCTACGTCTACCTGCTGGCGCGCACGGCGTTTCTCGCGCAGGGCAAAGGCCTGATGGAAGCCGCGCGGGTGCTCGGCCAATCGCCGTGGCAAGCGTTCTGGCGGGTGGCGTTGCCGATGGCGCGTCCGGCGATTGGCGCCGGTGTGGCGCTGGCGCTGATGGAGACTTTGGCGGATTTCGGCGCGGTGTCGGTGTTCAACTTCGACACCTTCACCACCGCGATCTACAAGACCTGGTACGGCTTCTTCAGTCTGCCCAGCGCGGCGCAACTGGCGAGCCTGTTGCTGCTGGTGGTGATGCTAGTGCTGTATGGCGAACGGCGTGCGCGCGGCGCCAACCGGGCGAGCAACGAGCGACCACGGGTCAAGGCGCTGTATCACCTGCGCGGGTTCAAGGCATTCGCGGCGACGGGCTGGTGCTCGTTGGTGTTTGCCTGTGCGTTCGTGATTCCGCTGCTGCAACTGATCGTGTGGTTCTGGCAGCGTGGGCGTTTCGATCTCGATGAACGTTACGCCGGGCTGATTCTGCACACACTCTACCTGGGTGGCATGGCGGCGCTGATCACCGTCAGCGTCGCGTTGCTGCTGGCCTTCGCCCGACGGCTGGCGCCGACCCGGGCGATCCGTTCCGGCGTCAGCCTGGCCAATCTCGGTTATGCCTTGCCGGGCTCGGTGCTGGCGGTGTCGATCATGCTGGCGTTCAGTTATCTGGATCGCGAACTGGTGATCCCCCTGTCCGGCTGGCTCGGGGGCGCCGGCAAACCACTGCTGCTCGGCAGCCTGGCGGCATTGCTGATGGCCTATCTGGTGCGCTTCATAGCCGTGGCCTACGGGCCGCTGGAAAACAGTCTGGCGCGTATACGGCCGTCTTTGCCCGAAGCGGCACGTAGCCTGGGTGTCAGTGGGCCGCGACTGTTTTTCAAAGTGTATCTGCCGCTGTTGCTGCCCGGCACGTTGAGCGCGGCATTGCTGGTGTTCGTCGACGTGCTCAAGGAAATGCCCGCGACCCTGCTGATGCGCCCGTTTGGCTGGGACACGCTGGCCGTGCGGATCTTTGAAATGACCAGCGAGGGCGAGTGGGCGCGGGCGTCGCTGCCGGCGCTGACCCTGGTGTTGGTCGGTTTATTGCCGGTCATCGGCCTGATCCGCCGCTCAGCGCATCGAAACACTTAGTAGTGAGTCCTGAATCATGCGGCTACAATGCGCGGCATTCGGTGCGGTTCGTCTGACAGACCCGTTCGCTGAAATCGGCTGAAAGCCTTCTATTTCGCGGCTTTCACCCCGTACAGCGGCTGTCCGCACCTTCGCCACGCCCGGAAGGAGAAACCCATGGGACAGCGTACGCCTCTGTATGACCTGCATCTCGCCCTCGGCGCGAAGATGGTCGATTTTGGCGGTTGGGACATGCCACTGCATTACGGCTCGCAGGTCGAGGAACACCACGAGGTGCGTCGCGATTGCGGGGTTTTCGATGTATCCCACATGACCGTGATCGATGTCACCGGTGCCCAGGCCAAGGCCTGGCTGCAGCATTTGCTGGCCAATGACGTCGAGCGCCTGCACCGCCCCGGCCGCGCGCTCTACAGCACGATGCTCAACGAGCGTGGCGGCATCGTCGACGACATGATCGTCTATCGCCTCGAAGACCGTTATCGGCTGGTGGTCAACGCCTCCACCCGCGATCAGGATCTGGCCTGGATGCAGGCGCAACTGGCCGGATTCGACGTGAAATTGCACGAGCGCACCGAGCTGGCGATGCTGGCTATTCAAGGCCCGCAGGCCCGGCACAAGATTGCCGAGCTGGTGACCCAGTCCCGCGCTGCACTGATCCATCATCTCAAACCGTTCGAAGCCGAAGTCGATGGCGACTGGTTCATTGCGCGCACCGGCTACACCGGTGAGGACGGTCTGGAAATCGCCTTGCCGGCCGATCAGGCCCCGGGGTTCTTCAACGATCTGGTAGGCGCCGGTATTTCGCCGATCGGCCTCGGCGCCCGTGACACGTTGCGGGTGGAGGCCGGGATGAACCTCTACGGCCAGGACATTCATCAAGATGTCTCGCCGCTGGCGTCCAATATGGCCTGGAGCATTGCCTGGGAACCGGCCTCGCGGCAGTTCATCGGGCGGGCGGCGCTGGAAGCGGAAAAAGCCGCCGGCGTTGCGCACAAACTGGTGGGCCTGGTGCTTGAGGAACGCGGTGTTTTACGCGCCCATCAGGTGGTTCGTATCGCCGATGTTGGCGAAGGAGAGATCACCAGTGGTAGTTTCTCTCCTACGCTAAGCAAATCGATTGCCCTGGCGCGTGTACCGATGGCCACAGCCGACCGCGCCGAAGTGGAAATCCGTGGCAAGTGGTACCCGGTTCGAGTGGTCAAACCGACCTTCGTGCGCCACGGCAAAACCTTGATCTAACCTTTTCCGGCGGGCATGACCGCTGACAATTTCTTGAGGACACCGAGCATGAGCAATATCCCCGCTGAACTGCGTTTTGCCGAAAGTCATGAGTGGGCACGTCTGGAAGCCGACGGCACCGTTACCGTGGGCATCAGCGATCACGCGCAGGAAGCGCTGGGCGATGTGGTGTTCGTCGAGTTGACTGAAGTGGGTAACAAATTCGCGGCTGAAGACCAGGCCGGTGTGGTCGAGTCGGTGAAAGCCGCTTCCGACATCTACTCGCCGATTGCCGGTGAAGTGATCGCCGTCAACGAAGAGCTGAGCGGTTCGCCGGAACTGCTGAACTCCGACCCGTACGGTGCATGGATCTTCAAGCTCAAGCCAGCCAACGTTGCTGATCTGGACAAGCTGCTCGACGCCGCCGGCTACAAGGCTGCCATCGGCGAATAATCCTCGCCCCCTGTAGGAGCTGCCGCAGGCTGCGATCTTTTGCTCTTGTCTTCAAGGGCAAAGTCAAAAGATCGCAGCCTGCGGCAGCTCCTATATTGATCAGGGCTTCAATACGGCTTTCACCGCCGCCACCGCACGCTCGACGTCGTCCTTGCTCATGGTGGTGAACATCGGCAGCGACACGATCAAGCGTCCAACGCGCTCGGCCACCGGCAACATGCCTTCCTTGAAACCGCGCTCGCGGTACAGGCTCAGCAAATGGATCGGCGGGTAGTGATAGCCGATGCCGATGCCTTTGGCCTGCATCTGCTCCATGAACGTGGCCCGCGCCGGCAAACCATCCTTGCGCTCCGGCAGTACCAGTTGGAACAGGTGCCAGTTGCTGTTGGTGAAATCCGCAGGCGGCAGCTGGGCGCCATAGCTCGCTTCAAAGTCATCGCCAAAACATTTGAAGTAGTGACGGGCCAGTTCCTGGCGATGGGCGGTCAGCGCTTCGATGTGGGCAAACTGTCCCAGGCCGATGGTCGCGGCGATGTCGGTCATGTTGAACTTGCCACCGAGTACGTCGACATCCAGGCCGTCGAAGCCGTTGCGGGTCACGCCTTGCAAGCGGTATTTCTCCGCCAGCCGCGCTTCTTCCGGGGTGTTCAGCACCAGGCAGCCGCCCTCGGAACAGGTCACGTTTTTGTTGGCTTGAAAGCTGAACGACACGAAGTCGCCGGTGGCGCCGATACGCTGGCCGTTCCAGCTTGAGCCCAAGGCCTGGGCGGCGTCTTCGACAATCCGCAAGTTGTGTTTGCGCGCGATGGCGTACAGCCGATCCATGTCCACCGGCAGGCCGGCGAGGTACACCGGAATCACCGCTTTGGTACGTGGGGTGATCGCCGCTTCCAGCTGGTCGAGATCAATGTTGCGAGTCACCGGGTCGATGTCGGCGAACACTGGGGTGGCGCCGACTTCGAGAATCACGTTGGCGGTGGCAACCCAGGAGATCGGCGTGGTGATCACCTCGTCACCCGGGCCGATGCCGGCGATACGCAGTGCGATTTCCATGGTGCAGGTGCCGGAGTTGAACGTGCGCACCGGGCGCCCGCCGAAGTATTCCGAGAGCTGTGCTTCAAAGGCCTGGACCTTGGGCCCGCTGGTGATCCAGCCGGAGCGCAGCACATCGCCGACGGCGGCAATCGTGGCTTCATCAATGACGGGTTTGGAAAACGGCAGGAACGGCAGTTGGCTCATGAGGATTCGATCATCCGGAAGTTGGACGCCTGATGCAGGCGCTACAGCATGCCCCGGAACGCCCTGTGCCGCCAAGCCGTGCGCGTCGGTATCGGCTGCTATGCTGGTTTGACCGTGTTGCATTGACGCCGAGCGCCAGTCAAGAGAGAGCCCGTCATGTCCCAGTTGCCATCCTTGAGCCAGTTACGCGACCACGAAGCCTTCCTGCGTCGCCATTTGGGCCCCGATGCCGCCGAACAGCAGGCGATGCTCGACAGCCTCGGCCTCGGCAGCCGGGTCGAACTGATCGAGCAGACAGTCCCGCCGGGCATTCGCCTGAACCGGGCGCTGGATCTGCCGCCGGCCCTCGACGAACAGGCGGCGCTCGCCAAATTGCGCGGCTATGCCGAGCAGAACCAGGTGTGGACCAGCCTGATCGGCATGGGCTACCACGGCACGCTGACGCCGACCGTTATCCTGCGCAACGTGCTGGAAAATCCCGGCTGGTACACCGCGTACACCCCGTATCAACCGGAGATCGCCCAGGGCCGTCTCGAAGCACTGCTGAATTTCCAGCAACTGACCATCGACCTCACCGGCCTTGAACTGGCCAACGCCTCGTTGCTCGACGAAGCCACTGCCGCCGCCGAAGCCATGGCGCTGGCCAAACGTGTAGCGAAGTCGAAGAGCAATCTGTTTTTCGTCGACGAAAACTGCCATCCGCAGACCCTTTCCGTGGTGCAGACCCGCGCGGAAGGTTTCGGTTTTGAGCTGATCATCGACGCTGTGGACAACTTGAAGCAGCATCAAGTGTTCGGCGCACTGCTGCAGTATCCCGACACCCACGGCGAGATCCGTGATCTGCGTCCGGTCATCGATCAGTTGCACGCGCAGCAGGCGCTGGCTTGTGTGGCGACGGACCTGCTGAGCCTGTTGTTGCTGACGCCGCCAGGGGAGCTGGGCGCGGACGTGGTGTTCGGCTCGTCCCAGCGCTTTGGCGTACCGATGGGCTACGGCGGCCCGCACGCGGCGTTCTTTGCCAGCCGCGATGAATACAAACGGGCGATCCCCGGGCGGATCATTGGCGTGTCGAAAGACGCGCGCGGCAACGTCGCGTTGCGCATGGCCCTGCAGACCCGCGAGCAACACATCCGCCGGGAGAAGGCCAACTCGAACATCTGCACCGCGCAGGTGCTGTTGGCGAATATCGCCAGTTTCTACGCGGTGTATCACGGCCCGGAAGGCTTGAAACGGATCGCCCAGCGGGTGCACCGGCTGACCTGCATTCTGGCGGCGGGCCTTGAGCGCCATGGCCTCCAGCGGGTTAACCAGCAGTTTTTCGACACCCTGACCCTCGACGTCGGCGGCGCGCAGAGCGCGATCATCGACAGCGCCAAGGCCGCGCAGATCAACCTGCGGATTCTTGGCCGTGGCCGAGTGGGCTTGAGCCTCGACGAGACGTGCGATGATCACACGGTAGCCAAACTGTTCGATGTGCTACTCGGCGCCGATCATGGGTTGAACATCGACGAATTGGATGCAGAAACGCTGGTTTCAGGCATTCCCGAGCACCTGCAGCGCAACACGCCTTACCTGCGCCATCCGGTGTTCAACGCGCATCACAGCGAAACCGAGATGCTGCGTTACCTCAAGCAATTGGAGAACAAGGATCTGGCGCTCAACCAGTCGATGATCCCGCTGGGCTCCTGCACCATGAAACTCAACGCCACCAGCGAAATGATCCCGATCACCTGGCCGCAGTTCGCCAACCTGCACCCGTTCGCGCCTCGCGAGCAGGCGGTCGGTTACACCTTGATGATCGAGGAACTGGAGCGCTGGTTGTGCGCGATCACCGGGTTCGATGCGATCTGCATGCAACCGAACTCCGGGGCCCAGGGCGAGTACGCCGGGCTGCTGGCGATTCGCAAATATCACGAGAGTCGCCAACAGGGCGCGCGGGATATCTGCCTGATTCCATCGTCAGCGCACGGCACCAATCCGGCCTCGGCGCAGATGGCCGGGATGCGTGTGGTGATCGTCGAGTGCGATGACGCGGGCAACGTTGATCTGGAGGATTTGAAGGCGAAAGCCGCCGAAGCCGGGGCCCGGTTGTCGTGCCTGATGGCGACCTATCCATCGACCCATGGCGTGTACGAGGAGGGCATCGGCGAGATCTGCGAGGTTATCCACAAGCACGGCGGGCAGGTGTACATGGATGGCGCCAACCTCAATGCGCAGGTCGGGTTGACGCGGCCGGCGGACATCGGTGCCGACGTGTCGCACATGAACCTGCACAAGACCTTTTGCATTCCCCATGGCGGCGGCGGACCGGGCATGGGGCCGATCGGCATTCGTGCGCATCTGGCGCCGTTCGTTGCCAATCACCCGGTGGTGCCGATCGATGGCCCGTTGCCGCAGAATGGTGCCGTCAGCGCGGCACCCTGGGGCAGCGCGAGCATTTTGCCGATCAGCTGGATGTACATCGCCATGATGGGGCCGCAACTGGCGGATGCCAGCGAAGTGGCGATCCTTGCGGCGAACTACCTGGCCCAGCATTTATCCGGCGCATTCCCGGTGCTTTACACCGGGCGCAACGGGCGGGTGGCCCATGAATGCATTCTCGATCTGCGGCCGTTGAAGGCGCAGACCGGGATCAGCGAAGAGGACGTCGCCAAGCGTCTGATGGACTACGGCTTCCACGCACCGACCATGTCATTCCCGGTGCCGGGGACGTTGATGGTCGAGCCGACCGAAAGCGAATCCAAGGCCGAGCTGGACCGCTTCATCGGCGCCATGCTGAGCATCCGCGCAGAAATCACCGAAGTGCAGAACGGCAACTGGCCGGCGGAAGACAACCCGCTCAAGCGTGCACCGCATACCCTGGCGGACGTCTCCGGGGTCTGGGAGCGGCCTTACAGCATTGAGCAGGGCATCACCCCGGATGCGCACACCAAGGCACATAAATACTGGCCGGCGGTGAATCGGGTGGATAACGTTTATGGGGATCGCAATCTGTTCTGCGCCTGCGTCCCGGTGGACGAGTACCGCTGATCTCCCTGTTTCCCCCGATTCATTGTAGGAGTGAGCCTGCTCGCGATTGCGGTGAATCAGTCACCGAATGCAGTGTCTGGAGTACAGCTATCGCGAGCAGGCTCACTCCTACAGAGGTTGTGTGGTGAACCGGGAATTACGGGCAAAAAAATGCCGCTCAATCGAGCGGCATTTTTGTCGGCACGAGGTTTACTCGGATGCCACTGCGTTCTTCGCCAGAATCGCATTCGCCAGTTCCATGTCCGTGGCCTGCAGGCCCGGGTTGTCGGCGCGGACTTTCTGCATGGCTGCTTCCAGGTATGGCCCACGGATGCCGCCATCGCTGGCAACGAAGCTGCCGGCATCGTCCTGTGCGGCGACGATCAGCTTGTGATCCTTGAAGGTCAGGTAGGTCGAACCGGTGGTGGCACCGGACGAGATGACGTTACGCCAAAAGCTGTCGGCCATCGCTGAACCAACGGGAAGGGACAGCAAGGCAAGGGTGGCGACAGCAAGTTTGAGACGCATGATGAGTGACTCCTGGGGGTTAACTACGGCGTTGGATTACGATTTCCCCGATCCGGTTCCGTAGTGGCCTATTTCTGCTCGCTCTGCGGTGTCACCCGCAGCACTTCTTCAAGGGTAGTCAGCCCCGCCGCGACTTTCTGCGCACCCGACAGGCGCAGGCTGCGCATGCCTTCCTTGAAGGCTTGCCGGCGGATGGCGGTGAGGTCGGTGTCCGGCGTGATGAGGGCTTTGAGGCTGTCGCTCAGTTGCATGATTTCGTAGACCCCGGCGCGTCCGCGATAACCGGTGTCGCGACAATCCAGGCAGCCGATCGCCCGTTGCGCGTTGCCCGGCAGCGGCGCCTGCCAAGGGCGGGTCAGGGTTTGCCAGTCTTCCTCTTCCAGCGTCAGCGGCGCCTTGCAGTGCGGGCACAGGGTGCGCACCAGACGCTGAGCCATGACCCCGAGCACGGTGGCCTTGATCAAGTAGTGCGGCACACCGAGTTCGAGCAACCGGCTGATCGCGCTGGGGGCGTCGTTGGTGTGCAGGGTCGACAGCACCAGGTGTCCGGTGAGCGCGGCCTGGATCGCCATTTCGGCGGTCTCGAGATCGCGGATCTCGCCGATCATGATGATGTCCGGGTCCTGTCGCATCAGCGCGCGCACCCCGGCGGCGAAACTCAGGTCGATGTTGTGCTGCACCTGCATCTGGTTGAACGCCGGCTCGACCATTTCGATCGGGTCCTCGATGGTGCAGAGGTTGATCTCCGGCGTCGCCAGCTTCTTCAGCGTGGTGTACAGCGTGGTGGTCTTGCCTGAACCGGTCGGCCCGGTGACCAGAATGATGCCGTTGGGCTGGCGGGTCATGTCCTGCCAGCGGCGCAGGTCGTCGGCGGAAAAGCCGAGCTGATCGAAGTCCTTGAGCAGCACTTCCGGGTCGAAAATCCGCATGACCATTTTTTCGCCGAACGCGGTGGGCAGCGTTGACAGCCGCAGCTCCACCTCGCCGCCGTCCGGGGTCTTGGTCTTGACCCGGCCGTCCTGGGGTTTGCGCTTCTCGGCGACGTTCATCCGGCCGAGGCTTTTCAGGCGGCTGACGATCGCCATCGTCACCTGCGGCGGAAACTGATAGACGTTGTGCAGCACGCCGTCGATGCGAAAACGCACGGTGCCCTGTTCGCGGCGCGGTTCGATGTGGATATCGCTGGCGCGCTGCTGGAAGGCGTACTGGAACAGCCAGTCGACGATGTTGACGATGTGTGCATCGTTGGCGTCCGGCTCCTGATCGCTGGCGCCGAGGTTGAGCAGTTGTTCGAAGTTGCCGAGGTTGCCGCTTTGCTGATCGGCGCTGTTGGCGCCGCTGACCGATTTGGCGAGGCGGAAGAACTCGACGCTGAAGCGCTGGATGTCCAACGGATTGGCGACGACCCGTTTGATCGGCAGCTTCAGCACGTGGGTCAGGTCGGCCTCCCAAGCGGTGACATAGGGCTGGGCGCTGGCCACGACCACCGCGTCGCGGTCGACCGCCACCGCGAGAATCTTGTGGCGCTGGGCAAAGGCGTAGGACATCAGCGGAGTGATCGCCGCGACGTTGATCTTCAATGGATCGATGCGCAGATACGGCTGGCCGGCCTGCTGCGCCAGCCACAGGGTCAGGCTCTCCAGGTCCAGGTGTTTGCCCGGGCGGCTGAGGTCGTCCAGTTGCTGGCTGGCGATGAACTCCAGCGGATGCTGCTGGCCTTGGGTCGCGTGGCGGCGCCGGGCGTTGAGCGCCTGCTCCGCCGAATCCTGGCTGATGAAGCCCTGGGCGACCAGCTCACGCAACACATCGTTGAGATCCAGCCAGCGGTCCTGAGTGGCGAGTTGAACGGACATGCGGGCTCCTTTTGAACGACAGTTCGCAAAGGATAGTCGTGGCCCTGCAGACCGTTGGGCCACTACCCGACAAAGCCGTTGCCGGATTAGTCAGCCAGCCGCTTGCGCGGGCGCATCCCACGCCGCGTCGGCGTTTTGCAGATGTACCGAGCACACACTGATCAGGTTACGAAGTTTTTCTGCGATCACCTGGGCGCGATGCCAGCTCAGGCCACCGATGACCAAGTCGATCGACAGCAGGTCGTCGAGCCGCTGCACGCTGACCTGCTCGGGCGTAAGGAACTGCAGGGCAAACAGGTTCAACACGCGCACCAACAGATCCGGTTCCGCCTCGGCAAGAATCTGGTACTGCGCCAGGCAATGGGCGTTGTTGACGTTCCAGACGTCGGCGCGGGTCGGGGTGCTGTTCACGGCTTCAAGGTGCGGCATGGCGAGTCTCCAAAATCACTGGAGAAATTTTTACATTCGTCGCCGGGCATTTCTTGGCTAAGATCAGTTTTATTGGTGAGTGATCGACAAGATCAATTCGCACTATCTTATATTTGAGGTTTTTCTATGCACAGCGAGCTGGACGCCTACGACCGCAAGATCCTCGCTTTGCTGCAAGAGGACGCTTCGCTGTCCAGCGCGCAGATCGCCGAGCAGGTGGGGTTGTCGCAATCGCCGTGCTGGCGGCGGATTCAGCGGATGAAGGAGGAGGGGATCATTCGTGGCCAGGTGACCTTGCTTGATCGCAAGAAGATTGGCCTGAACACGCAGATCTTCGCCGAGATCAAACTCAACGCCCACGGGCGTTCGAACTTCACCGAATTCACCGAGGCGATTCGCGGCTTTCCGGAAGTGCTGGAGTGTTATGTGCTGATGGGCGCGGTGGACTTTCTGTTGCGCATTGTCGCGGCGGACATCGAGGCGTATGAGCGGTTCTTCTTCGAGAAACTGTCGCTGGTGCCGGGGATTCAGGAAGTGAACTCGATTGTGGCACTTTCCGAAATCAAGTCCACAACCAGCCTCCCGGTCTAGCGCGGATGGCCTTTGTGGCGAGGGAGCTTGCTCCCGCTGGGCTGCGAAGCGGCCCCCAAAATCTGCAATTGCAGGAGTTGGGAGTCCTTCGGCCTCCAGCGGGAGCAAGCTCCCTCGCCACAGTGTTCAGGTGTTACTGAGCATTACATGCGCAGCAGCATTTTCCAGGCACGGTTCTGGTAAACCGCAATCGCCTGCTGCTTGCGTGCATCGAGCAGTTCGTCAGTGATCGTCGGCTCGTTGGCCAGTTGCGCCAGTTTGTTCAGCTCGCCGTACAGGCGATCCATTTCCGGGATTTCCAGCACGTTACGCGCGTGGTGCAGCCAGACCTGGATGCGTTCGATGCGCGGCAGTTGCTCGGCCAGATCTTCCGGCTGCTGCTGATAGCGCTGCAATTGCAGGGACGTGGCTTCTTCGCCCAGCAGACGTGGCAACCAGCTGTGCAACTGCGCGGCGCCCTGGCGATTGCCACGGGTGTTGCGCTCGGCGGTCCACGCGCGGGCCAGCAGCCAACGCGACGCGGTCAGCGAGAACAGGCCCCAGCGCGGGTCTTCCAGTTCTTCGAGGAATTGCTCCGGCGCCGCCTTGCGCACGTCTTCGTCTTCGATGCCGACCTGCACCAGCGGGCGCCAGTCTTCGAGCAGTGCATCCAGCGCCACGCGCAAATCGTGCGTCGCCGGACGCGGTGCGGCCTGACCGAGGCTGCTGAGCAGGGCGCGCATTTCCGCGAGGTTTTCGACCCAGTCCAGCAGCAGGCGCCAGTGGCCGTTGAAACGGTACTGTTCAGCCAGACGCTGACTGCTGCCAAGCAGATGCCAGCCGAGCGCGGCGAAGGCGTCGTCGAGTTGGGTTTCCGGAGTCAGTTGCGGCGCTGGCAGGCTCAGCGAGTAGCTGTTGGCGTCGTACAGACGGTAGCCGCGTTCGGCCTTGCTGATGTCGCACGGCATCAGTGCCAGGGTTTCGGCCAGTTCGGCGGCCAGCTCAAGCAGCGCGGCCGGTTCGCCTTCGCGCAGTTCCAGTTCCAGTTCGCAGATTTCTTCTTTCTGTTTGCCGACCACCACGTGACCGAGGTCCAGTGCGGCTTCGATCACGACTTTGGCCTTGCCGCGACCCCAGGCGATTTCCGCGCGCTCGCGGACGAAATCGGTGGTGAAGATCGGCTTCAGGGTTTTCTTGTCCAGCTCGGCCAGCGACTCGGGCCAGCATTCGCCGTCGAGTTTCTTCACGTCGAGCTTGGCTTTGGGCAACTTCCAGTCGTACTCGTTACGCTCGGACAGACCGGCAACGCTCTGGCCGCGGGTCTTGAGGGTCTGAATCACTTCGTCACCGTCCTTGCGCAGGCGCAGGGCGACTTTGGCCTGGGCCAGGTCGCGCTCGGGGGTGTCGAAGTACTGGTTCATCAACTCACGGCGTTCCCAGCCATTTTTGTTGCGTTTTTTCAGTAACGGGTGCTCGCGCAGAGCTGCGAGGGTTTCGCGGCTGACGCGGAGTTTGATTTCGGTTTCTTTTTGCATGGCCGGAAAATCCAGGATCGGGAGCGCAGCCGGGGGAATGTGTGGCTGCCAAGGCCGTGCAGTGTACAGGACTGATCCGTCCTACGCCCTGCGGCGGTTTATTCCTGGCGCCGGATGGCTCTATGATGGACTTCAAATCGGGAGTTGGAGTCAGCGATGCCTTTGCCGTCCATGCAAGACCAGTTCGCTGCACTGATCGCCGCACCGTCGGTCAGTTGCACCCAACCGAGCCTGGATCAGTCCAACCGGGCGGTGATCGATTTGCTCGCCGGATGGCTCGGTGACCTGGGTTTCAGTTGCGACATCCAGCAGGTCAGCCCCGGGAAATTCAACCTGCTCGCCAGTTTTGGCAGCGGCCCCGGCGGCCTGGTGCTGGCCGGGCACAGCGACACGGTGCCGTATGACGATGCGCTGTGGCAGACCGATCCGCTGAAACTCACTGAAGTCGATGGCCGCTGGGTCGGCTTGGGCAGCTGTGACATGAAGGGCTTTTTCGCCCTGATCATCGAGGCCGTGCAGCCGCTGCTCGATCAACCGTTCAAGCAACCTTTGTTGATCCTCGCCACCTGCGATGAAGAAAGCTCGATGTCCGGTGCCCGGGCGCTGGCCGAGGCCGGGCGTCCCATCGGGCGAGCGGCAGTGATCGGCGAGCCAACCGGGCTCAAGCCGATCCGCATGCACAAAGGCATCATGATGGAACGCATCGACATCCTCGGGCAAAGCGGCCACTCGTCGGATCCGCGCCTGGGGCACAGCGCTCTTGAAGCGATGCACGATGCCATCGGCGAGCTGCGTGGTTTGCGCCTGCTGTGGCAGCGCGAATTCAACAACCCGCAGTTCAGCGTGCCGCAGCCGACGATGAATTTCGGCTGTATTCATGGTGGCGACAACCCGAATCGCATCTGCGGCCAGTGTTCGCTGGAGTTCGACCTGCGTCCGTTGCCGGGCATGGACCCGAAAGTCCTGCGTGCGGAGATTCTGCGCAAGCTCAACCCGGTGGCCGAGCGGCATCAGGTGAAGATCGATTACAAGCCGTTGTTCCCGGAAGTGCCGCCATTCGAGCAGGCCGAAGACGCCGAATTGGTGCGCATCGCCGAAAAGCTCACCGGTCACAGCGCCGAAGCAGTAGCGTTTGGCACCGAAGCGCCTTATCTTCAGCGCCTTGGCTGCGAAACCATCGTGCTCGGCCCCGGCGACATCGCCTGTGCGCATCAGCCCGGTGAATACCTTGAAATGTCACGTTTGCAGCTTACCGTGCAGGTATTACGGCAGTTGATTGAACATTACTGCCTGAAGAATTGAACGCATCCCTTGTAGGAGCTGCCGAAGGCTGCGATCTTTTGATCTTGTTTTTTGAAGTCAAAGTCAAAAGATCGCAGCCTGCGGCAGCTCCTACAGAGGGGTGCATTTAAATCGCAGACGCCCAAACCCGTATTCATGAGGAGAGCGCGCGTGTCGCCAAGCCTGTTCCGACGATAACCATCAGCCCGCTGTGCGTTTTCCGTTTCGCCCTTTTTTCCGGCTGCTATTTATTACAGGCCCAGGTTCATGCCCGAATACGTCAACTGGCTTCGCCATGCGTCCCCTTACATCAATGCTCACCGCGATTGCACCTTCGTCGTCATGCTGCCCGGCGACGGCGTTGAGCATCCGAACTTTGGCAATATCGTCCACGACCTGGTGCTGCTGCACAGCCTCGGCGTGCGTCTGGTGCTGGTCCATGGTTCGCGCCCGCAGATTGAAACCCGTCTCGCCGCCCGCGGCCTGACTCCGCATTACCACCACGGCATGCGCATCACCGACGCGGCGACGCTGGAGTGCGTGATCGACGCGGTCGGTCAATTGCGCATCGCGATCGAAGCACGCCTGTCGATGGACATGGCTTCATCGCCGATGCAGGGCTCGCGCTTGCGGGTGGCCAGCGGCAACCTCGTGACCGCGCGGCCGATCGGCGTGCTGGAAGGCGTCGACTATCACCACACCGGCGAAGTGCGCCGGGTCGACCGCAAAGGCATCAATCGCCTGCTCGACGAGCGCTCCATCGTGCTGCTGTCGCCGCTGGGCTACTCGCCGACCGGGGAAATCTTCAACCTCGCCTGCGAAGACGTCGCCACCCGCGCCGCCATCGACCTGGGCGCAGACAAACTGCTGCTGTTCGGCGCCGATCTTGGTCTGATCGACGAGAACGGCAAACTGGTGCGCGAACTGCGCCCACAACAGGTACCGGCGCATTTGCAGCGTCTGGGCAGCAGCAACTATCAAGCGGAACTGCTGGATGCCGCTGCCGAGGCTTGCCGTGGCGGTGTTGCGCGCAGCCATATCGTCAGTTACGCCGAAGACGGTGCGCTGCTGACCGAGCTGTTCACCCGGGATGGTGGCGGTACGCTGGTGGCTCAGGAGCAATTCGAGCTGGTGCGCGAGGCAGCGATTGAAGACGTCGGCGGCTTGCTCGACCTGATCAGTCCGCTGGAAGAGCAGGGGATTCTGGTGCGCCGCTCGCGTGAAGTGCTGGAGCGCGAGATCGAGCAGTTCAGCGTGGTCGAGCGTGAAGGCATGATCATCGCCTGTGCGGCGCTGTATCAGATTGCCGACTCGGATGCCGGGGAGCTGGCGTGTCTGGCGGTGAACCCGGAGTATCGCCACGGCGGTCGCGGTGATGAATTGCTGGAGCGCATCGAAACCCGCGCCCGGGCACAAGGGCTGAAAACCCTGTTCGTCCTCACCACCCGTACCGCGCACTGGTTCCGCGAGCGCGGCTTCGAACCGAGCAGCGTCGAGCGTCTGCCGGCAGCAAGGGCCTCGCTGTACAACTTTCAACGCAACTCGAAGATCTTCGAAAAGACCCTCTGAAGATTAGCGAGGGACTTTTTGTGGCGAGGGAGCTTGCTCCCGCTGGGCTGCGAAGCGGCCCCAAACCGGTGTTTGCCGGAATGGGGCGTCCTTCGGCCTCCAGCGGGAGCAAGCTCCCTCGCCACATCTGGATCTTTATTCAGTGATGAATTTCGCGCTGACGTACGGCGAATAGTCCGGCAAAACCGTCTCAACCTTGCCCTGTTCCTTCAAAAACTTCGCCGTCTCACCAATCGCCTTGGCCGTGCCGCCGTCCAGCAGCGCGGTGGTTTGCTGTGCCTTGGCATCCGGGAAGGCCGAACCGGCCAGCAGCTCCGGTACGTCGGCGGCATTGGCACCGGTCAATTTGGCGATTTTCTGCACCGGCGCCGAGTCGGCCGTCCAGCTGTCTTTATGGCTGGCGTAATCGGCAAACGCGTCTAGAGTGACCTTGGCAAACTTGGCCACCACCTCAGGATGTTTCTCGGCGTAGTCCTTGCGCGCGACCCAGACTTCGAAGGTTGGCGCGCCCCACTGGCCGACTTGTGCGGCGTCGGTCAGGGTCTTGCCAGTCTTGCGGATTTCGCCGAGCGCCGGCGACCAGACAAATGCACCGTCGATGTCGCCGCGCTTCCACGCCGCCGCGATTTCCGCGGGCTGCAGGTTCACCACTTTGACTTTACTGGTGTCCAGGCCCCAGTGCTTGAGTGCGCCGAGCAGACTGTAGTGGGACGTCGAAACGAAGGGCGTGGCAATGGTCTTGCCGACCAGATCCTGCGGGGTGTTGATCCCGCTACCGTTGCGCACGACCAGCGCCTCGGCGGTATTGATCTGCGCTGAAACGATGAACGCGACGATCGGCAGATTGCGCGAAGCGGCCGCCGCCAAAGGGCTGGAGCCAAGATTGCCGATCTGCACATCGCCCGATGCGATGGCTGTCACAACTTCCGGACCACTGTTGAAGCGACGCCAGTCGATCTTCTGGCCAATGTTTTTTTCGTAAGTGCCGTCGGCTTGAGGGACCTTGCTCGGGTCGATCCCGGTTTGATAACCGATGGTGAGGTTGGCGGCGTGGGCGGAGAAAGAAATTATTGCTGACACACAAACTGTAACAATTTGACTAGATAGTGCACGTTTGACCATGATGGCGTCGCCTTTTGGATAGGGTTTGACGTGTTTCAGATGCGTCAACGCTAATCGATCTAAAAATAGGCGAACAAATACCATTTAGTAATTAGCTTAGTAGCCGATATCCTGTGTTGCGCTGCAGGTGGCCATTACTGGGCCATATAGCTAGATAGTATAAAAAAGAATGAAATAATTCTTTTTGGGGTTATCAGGAAAGTCAGTACTGTGCAGGGACCCAAATACTGCGATTAGACCTTGGTCGTAGACACACAAGGTTACGATTGACTTGTCAGTCACGCTCTGGCGCTAATCGCGAACCTACGGATCCGGGCATTCGACCAGGACCAGGAACACAAGAATTAGAAACGAGAGGAGCTTTACATGAACAAGTCCACCTTGGCCCTGGCTGTGGCCGTAGGGGTTTTGGCGCAGCAGGCAGGCGCCGCCGGTTTCATCGAAGACAGCAAGGCCACTCTGGGCCTGCGCAACTTCTACATCAACACTGACAACCGCGATGGCGCTGGCGCTAACAAGAACGAAGAGTGGGGCCAAGGCTTCGATCTGCGTTTCATCTCCGGCTACACCCAAGGCACCGTGCAGTTCGGTGTTGACGCGATCGGCCTGTACGGCGTGCGTCTGGATTCCAGCCCGGCCACCAGCGGCAACTCCGCCGGTACCGCTTCGGGCGGCACCGTGTTCCCAAGCGATGGCAACCGTGCTGTGCATGACTTCGCCAGCCTGGGCGTGACCGGCAAGGTCAAGATCTCCCAGACCGAGCTGAAGGTCGGTACCCTGATGCCGAACAACCCGGTCATCAAGTACAACGACGGTCGTCTGCTGCCGCAAACCTTCCAGGGTGAAGCGATCACCTCGAACGAGTTCAAGGATCTGACCCTGACTGCCGGTCAGGTTGAGGCCGTGAAAGGTCGTAACTCGAGCAACAACGAGAACATGTCGATTGCCGGTGCGAACGCCAGCTCGAACTACGACAAGGGCGTGTTCAGCAACAAGTTCTACTACGGTGGTGCTGACTACAAGATCAACAAAGATCTGACCGCTTCGTACTACTACGGCGAGCTGAAAGACTTCTACTCGCAGAACTTCCTGGGTCTGGTACACAACTGGGGCATCGGCCCGGGCGTCCTGAAAAGCGACCTGCGTTACTACCGCAGCCGTGACAACGGTGCCAACGGCGATACCGCTGCCTACTACACCAGCGGTTACTACGGTGGCAAAACTGTCAAAGGCAAGGTCGACAACGATCTGTACAGCTACCTGGCCCTGTACTCGGTTGAAGGTCACACCTTCGGTGCCGGCTACCAGTACACCAAAGGCGACAGCGACTTCCCTTGGCTGAACCAGGGTGACGGCTCGTCCAACAGCACCATCACCGACATGCAGATCCAGAAGTTCGCCCGTGCTGGCGAGCGTACCTGGCAGGCTCGCTACGGCTACGATTTCGCCAAGATCGGCGTTCCTGGCCTGACCGCCAACCTGATCTACCTGCGTGGCAACAACATCGACACTCCGCTGGGTGAAAAAACCGAGTGGGAACGCGACCTGACCATCGGTTACGTGATTCCGGAAGGCCCGCTGAAAAACCTCGGTGTTGCCTGGAAAAACGCGATGTGGCGTACCGATCTGGCGAACACCCGTTCCCAGGACGAAAACCGCCTGATCGTCAGCTACTCGATCCCGCTGCTGTAATAGCGCGCTCAAGCTGCTGATGTAAAAAAGCCCCGTCCGGCACCGTGCCGGACGGGGCTTTTGCATTTTCGAGTCAGACTCACCCCCGTAAGCCCTTCCCGAAATTTCCCTCTTTTGCAGCTACTCAAGGCCTTCTCGAACCTTGAGGGCGATGTTCGTCGCGATGCCGGCGAGCGTCCAGTGAACGATGTTTAATATTCCTTTAGATTCTAGATATCTATTTATTTATTCTTTTTCATGATGGCGAATCACGAGCTACAGTTGAGTTCTCCAACAACTCATCAGGAGCAGCACCATGAGCCTCAGACTCGGCGACATCGCCCCCGACTTCGAACAGGATTCCAGCGCCGGCAAGATTCGTTTACACGAGTGGCTGGGCGATAGCTGGGGCGTGCTGTTCTCCCACCCGGCGGACTTCACCCCGGTGTGCACCACCGAGCTGGGCTTCACCGCCAAGCTCAAGGATGAGTTCGCCAAGCGCGGGGTCAAAGCCATCGCCCTGTCGGTCGACCCGGTGGACTCGCACCACAAGTGGATCGAAGACATCAACGAAACCCAGAACACCATCGTCAATTTCCCGATCCTGGCTGACGCCGACCGCAAGGTGTCCGACCTCTATGACCTGATCCACCCGAACGCCAACGACACGCTGACCGTGCGTTCGCTGTTCGTGATCGATCCGAACAAGAAGATCCGCCTGACCATCACCTACCCGGCGAGCACCGGGCGCAACTTCCACGAGATCCTGCGGGTGATCGATTCGCTGCAACTCACCGACAACTACAAAGTGGCGACCCCGGCCAACTGGCAGGACGGTGAGGAGGTGGTGATCGTGCCGTCGCTCAAGGATGAAGACGAGATCAAGAAACGCTTTCCCAAAGGCTATCGCGCGGTGAAACCGTACCTGCGCCTGACGCCGCAGCCGAATAAATGAATCAGTGAGATTTGCGGTGTAGCCACCACCGTCATCGCGAGCAGGCTCGCTCCTACATTTGAAATGCATTCCTCTGTAGGAGTGAGCCTGCTCGCGATGGCGGCAGTCCGTTCAACACAGAACCACAAAGCAGGGGATTTCAGGCCGTTACGACGGCCTTTTTTTTCGGCTGGAAAATGACAGACCGCATATTCATAAAACGAATAACCAAATGAATAAATATGATTTATGGATATATAAATCAGCTGGTAAGGTCACTCCCATCGAAGCGAGATCGCAACCCGCGAATCGCCTGTAACGCGCAAGGAATCGTCTGAATGCTGGTCGTCTCACTTGGTGGCAGTCCCAGCCAACGCTCCCGCTCAGGAGTGTTGCTGGAGCGCTCGCAACGCTGGTTGCAGGAGCAGGGGGTGGAAGTGGTGAGTTATCAGGTGCGGGACTTCCCGGCCGAAGACCTGCTTCACGCCCGCTTCGACAGCCCGAAGGTGCTCGACCTGCTGGCACAGATTGAAAACGCTGACGGTCTGCTGATCGCCACCCCGGTCTACAAGGCGTCGTTTTCCGGTGCGCTGAAGACCGTGCTGGACCTGCTGCCGGAACGCGCCCTGAATCACAAGATTGTTCTGCCGATGGCCACCGGCGGCAGCATCGCCCACATGCTGGTGGTCGATTACGCGCTCAAGCCAGTGCTGTCGGCGTTGAAGGCCCAGGAAATGCTGCAAGGGATTTTCGCCGAGGACAGCCAGATCGCTTACGGCGAAGGCAGTGCGCAGGCGCAGTTGGCACCGGCGCTGGAGCAGCGTCTGCATGAAGCGCTGGATCAGTTTGTCAGTGCCATGGCCCGCCGGCCGAAACCGCTGGAGCCGGGCTTGTTGAATGAACGTTTATTGAGTGCTCGCTGGAGCATTTAAGCCTCACCAGAACTTGATGTAACTCACCTTACTCAGCCGCTAACGGTTAAGCAGGTGCAGCCAAAACCCAACAGCAAAAAGGAGAGCGCTATGCGCACTGTATTTTTGCGTCGTGGTCTGGTCGCTCTGTTTGCTGCGGCTGTGTCCTTCGGCGCCATCACCCAGGCTCAGGCCGAGACCTTGCGGATCGGTTATCAGAAGTACGGCACGCTGGTGCTGCTCAAGGCCAAAGGCACGCTGGAAAAACGTCTGGCCGCCCAAGGCGTGGACGTGCAATGGACCGAGTTCCCCGGTGGCCCGCAACTGCTTGAAGGCCTGAACGTTGGCTCGATCGACTTCGGCGTCACCGGCGAAACCCCACCGGTGTTCGCCCAGGCCGCCGGCGCTGATCTGCTCTACGTCGCCTACGAACCGCCAGCGCCGAACAGCGAAGCGATCCTTGTGCCGAAAGACTCGCCGATCAAATCGGTGGCCGATCTCAAGGGCAAGAAAGTCGCCCTGAACAAAGGCTCCAACGTGCACTACCTGCTGGTGCGCGCACTGGAAGACGCCGGCCTCAAATACACCGACATCCAGACCGTATTCCTGCCGCCGGCCGATGCCCGCGCCGCGTTCGAACGTGGCAGCGTCGACGCCTGGGTCATCTGGGATCCGTACCAGGCCGCTGCCGAAAAACAATTGCAAGCGCACACCCTGCGTGACGGCAAAGGCATCGTCGACAACCACCAGTTCTACCTCGCGACCAAACCTTACGCGCAGAAAAATCCCGAGGTGATCAAGACCCTCGTCGAAGAAGTGCGCGCAGTCGGCGAGTGGTCCAAAGCCAACCCTGAAGACGTGACCCAACAGGTTGCGCCACTGCTCGGCCTGCCGGCGGACATCACCCTGACCTCGGTGAAACGCCAGGGCTACGGTGCGCTGTTTCTGACCCCGGAAGTGGTCGCCGCGCAGCAGAAAATCGCCGACACCTTCTACCAGCTCAAGCTGATTCCCAAGCCGTTGAGCATCAAGGATGTGATCTGGACACCACCAGCCGCTGTGGCTAAAGCGCAGTAATTCGAATCCCCAAGGAGACCACTCCATGAGCCTCAATATCTTCTGGTTCCTGCCTACCCACGGCGACGGCCATTACCTTGGCACCGCCGAAGGCGCCCGCGCCGTCGACCATGGTTATCTGCAACAGGTCGCGCAAGCGGCGGATCGTTTGGGTTTTGGCGGTGTGCTGATCCCTACCGGGCGCTCCTGCGAAGACTCGTGGCTGGTGGCAGCATCGCTGATCCCGGTGACCCAGCGTCTGAAATTCCTCGTCGCCCTGCGTCCCGGGATCATTTCCCCGACGGTAGCGGCGCGTCAGGCCGCTACACTGGATCGTCTGTCCGGTGGTCGTGCGCTGTTCAATCTGGTGACCGGTGGCGACCCGGAAGAGTTGGCCGGTGATGGTCTGTTTCTCAGCCACGAAGAACGCTATCAGGCCTCGGTGGAATTCACCCGGATCTGGCGTCGCGTGCTGGAAGGCGAAACCGTTGATTACGACGGCCAGCACATCAGTGTGAAGGGCGCCAAGCTGCTCTATCCGCCGATCCAGCAACCGCGTCCGCCGCTGTACTTCGGCGGTTCGTCGGAAGCGGCGCAGGATCTCGCTGCCGAACAGGTCGAGATGGTCCTGACCTGGGGCGAACCGCCAGCAGCCGTCGCCGAGAAGATCGAACAGGTGCGCGTCAAAGCCGCCAAGCTCGGACGCACCGTGCGCTTCGGCATTCGTCTGCATGTGATCGTCCGTGAAACCAACGCCGAAGCCTGGCAAGCGGCCGATCGCCTGATCTCGCATCTGGACGATGACACCATCAAACGTGCGCAAGCATCGCTGGCGCGCTTTGACTCGGTCGGCCAGCAACGCATGGCCGCGCTGCATGGCGGCAGCCGTGACAACCTCGAAGTCAGCCCGAACCTGTGGGCCGGCGTCGGTCTGGTGCGCGGTGGTGCGGGGACCGCGCTGGTCGGTGACGGTCCGACCGTCGCGGCCCGCGTGAAGGAATACGCGGATCTGGGTATCGACACGTTCATCTTCTCCGGTTATCCACACCTGGAAGAGTCGTATCGCGTCGCGGAACTGTTGTTTCCGCACCTCGACATCGAGCGCCCGGAACTGCCGAAAAGCGCAGGCTATGTCAGCCCGTTCGGCGAGATGGTCGCCAACGACATCCTTCCCAAAGCCGCGTCGCAGAGCTGAGGCGCGCCATGAAGAAAATTATCCACAGCCTCGCGCCCTGGGCGTTGCCGGTGTTGTTGCTGGCGGTGTGGCAGTTGTCGGTGTCGGCCGGTTGGTTGTCGACGCGGATCCTGCCGGCACCGGTGGCGGTGATCGAGGCCGGCGTCAGTCTGGTGCGTAGCGGCGAGATCTGGACGCACCTGGCGCTCAGTGGCTGGCGTGCGGCGCTGGGCTTCACCATCGGTGGCAGCATCGGTCTGGTGCTGGGGTTCATCACCGGCCTGTCGAAGTGGGGCGAGCGCCTGCTCGACAGCTCGGTGCAGATGATCCGCAACGTGCCGCACCTGGCGCTGATTCCGCTGGTGATCCTGTGGTTCGGCATCGATGAGTCGGCGAAGATTTTCCTGGTGGCATTGGGCACGTTGTTCCCGATCTACCTCAACACCTATCACGGCATCCGCAACGTTGATCCGGCGCTGGTGGAGATGGCGCGCAGTTACGGCTTGAGCGGTTTCAGCCTGTTCTGGCAGGTCATCCTGCCGGGGGCGCTGCCTTCGATTCTGGTCGGTGTGCGTTTTGCGCTGGGCTTCATGTGGCTGACGCTGATCGTCGCGGAAACCATTTCGGCCAGTTCCGGCATCGGCTATCTGGCAATGAATGCCCGTGAGTTTTTGCAGACCGACGTGGTGGTGCTGGCGATCCTGCTTTACGCGGTGCTCGGCAAACTTGCCGACCTCGCCGCCCGTGGACTTGAGCGGGTGTGGCTACGCTGGCATCCGGCTTATCAAGTCGCCAAGGGAGGTGCGGCATGACCGCTCAACAACCTCCACGCCTGCTGCGCGGGATACCGCTGGTGGTGCGCAACCTGCAGAAAACCTTTGGTGCGCGGCAAGTGCTGCGCGACATCGACCTGCACATTCCAGCGGGGCAATTCGTCGCCGTGGTCGGGCGCAGCGGTTGCGGCAAGAGCACCTTGCTGCGCTTGCTTGCCGGCCTCGATCAACCGACTGGCGGCGACCTGCTGGCCGGCGCCGCACCGCTGAACGATGCACGGGAAGACACCCGGCTGATGTTTCAGGAAGCACGGCTGCTGCCGTGGAAAAAGATCATCGACAACGTCGGCCTCGGCCTCAAGGGCAACTGGCGTCCGCAGGCCCTGCAAGCGCTGGAAGCGGTCGGTCTGGCGGATCGTGCCAACGAGTGGCCGGCGGCTTTGTCCGGCGGGCAGAAGCAGCGGGTGGCTCTGGCCCGAGCGTTGATCCATCAACCGCGCCTGCTGCTGCTCGACGAGCCGCTCGGTGCGCTGGACGCCCTGACCCGGATCGAGATGCAGCAACTGATCGAACGCCTGTGGCAGCAACACGGCTTCACCGTGCTGCTGGTGACCCACGACGTCAGCGAGGCAGTGGCGATCGCCGATCGAGTGATTCTGATCGAGGACGGCGAAGTCGGCCTCGACCTGCAAGTGGAGCTGCCACGCCCTCGGGTGCGGGGTTCGCACCGACTGGCGGCGCTGGAAACCGAAGTGCTCAACCGTGTTCTGTCCCTGCCCGGCGAGCCGCCGGAGCCGGAACCTGTTTCACCCCTGCCTACGCAATTGCGTTGGGCGCAATAACTCAAGCTTTATCAACGACAGGAATCAAAGTCATGACTATCAAAGCCATCAACGTGCGCAACCAGTTCAAAGGCTCGATCAAGGAGATCGTTCTCGGCGACGTGCTGTCGGAAATCGACGTGCAGACAGCCTCCGGCATCGTCACTTCGGTGATCACCACTCGCTCGGTCAAGGAGCTGGAACTGGCGGTGGGCAGTGAGGTAATCGCCTTTGTGAAATCCACCGAGGTGTCGATCGCCAAGTTGTAAGTCTGTGAGTAAAAACAAACCCCGGAGGGCGTGAGCCCTTCGGGGTTTTTTGTGTCTGTCTTGAAGTTTGCGGCGCGGCCTTCGCGAGCAGGCTCGCTCCCACAGGGAACCGCATTCCAAATGTGGGAGCGAGCCTGCTCGCGAAGAGGCCGGTAAAGACGCTAGAGAATTCTTTTGGGCAGGTAAGGCGGAAGGTATAACCCGATATAGGCATCAAACACCCGCATCCCTTCCTCGGCCATGCGCGGCGTGATCTGCCCGTGCTGCTGCACCGAACGCGCATACACGCGGTCGCCCAGCTCCATTGCCAGGGCAAACACGTCGACATCGCTCGGCAGGCGCGGCAATTCGAAATGGTGGTCGAACAGCTTGTGCATCAGGTCGCCCAGTTCGATGTCATGCTGCCGGTCGGCCTGGGTCACTTCGGTCAGGCCGTGTTGGGCAAGGATCAGCTGGCGGGCGGCGGCGTCTTGGTCGTAGATCTCCAGCATCCGCTCCTCGACCAGCCGCGACAGGTCGCGCCAGTCGCTCAGGGCGTCGTGGTCGATCGGTGCTTGCAGGCAGGCGCGAAAAGCGGCGTGCACATCGGCGGTCAGTGCTTCAAGCAAGGCCGGCACGCTGGCGAAGAAGTGGTACACGGAGGACGGTGGAATCTGCGCGCGTTCGGCCACGCTGTAGATCGACAGGCTGGCCACACCCTCGGCGGCCAGCAGCGTACGCGCGGCGTCGAGTATCGAATCGATCCGCGCCTGGCTGCGGGCACGGGGTTTGCGGACGGGGGCGGGACGCGTCATGGAAGTCTCCTGCGGGGCAGCGGGCATTGTACGCGGAGCGCCCATCCCCAGTGCAACACAGTCCTTGTGGCGAGGGAGCTTGCTCCCGCTGGGTTGCGCAGCAGCCCCAAAACTATAAGGTCCGGTGTGTCTGAAAAACTGGTCAGCTGGTTTACGACTGCTGCGCAGCCGAGCGGGAGCAAGCTCCCTCGCCACAGGGATAAAGTTCGGGCATAAAAAAGCGCTGCGGGCTGAAATAGCCGGCAGCGCTTTTTATGCCTGACATCCGTTCACACGGTATGCAGGTACCAGTTGTACTCGAGGTCGGAGATGGAGTGTTCGAACTCCTCCAGCTCGCTCTCTTTGCAGGCGACGAAGATATCGATGTATTTCGGATCGATGTACTTGGCCATCACCTCGCTGTCGTCCAGCTCACGCAGGGCATCGCGCAAGTTGTTCGGCAGGCTTTGTTCGTTCTGCTCGTAGCTGTTGCCTTCGACCGGAGCGCCCGGCTCGATCTTGTTCACCAGACCGTGATGCACACCGGCCAGGACCGAGGCCATCAGCAGGTACGGGTTGGCATCGGCGCCGGCCACGCGGTGTTCGATGCGCACGGCATCGGCAGAGCCGGTCGGTACGCGGATCGCCACGGTGCGGTTGTCCAGGCCCCAGCACGGCGAGTTCGGTACGTAGAACTGCGCGCCGAAGCGACGGTACGAGTTGACGTTCGGGCAGAGGAAAGCCATCTGCGCCGGCAGGGTCTCGAGCACACCGCCGATCGCGTGACGCAGCGCGGCGTTCTGCTCGGGATCCTCGCTGGCAAAAATGTTTTTGCCATCTTTATCAAGAATCGAAATGTGGACGTGCAAACCATTGCCTGCCTGGCCCGGGTAAGGCTTGGCCATGAAAGTGGTGTCCATTTCATGGTCGTAGGCGATGTTCTTGATCAGACGCTTGAGCAGGACTGCGTAGTCGCAGGCCTTGATCGGGTCGGCGACGTGGTGCAGGTTCACTTCGAACTGCGCCGGGGCACTTTCCTTGACGATGGCGTCGGCCGGGATGCCTTGCTCTTTGGCGCCTTCCAGAATGTCCTGGAGGCAGTCGACGTATTCGTCGAGGTCGTCGATCAGGTAGACCTGAGTCGAGTGCGGGCGTTTGCCGGAGATCGGCGAGCGTGGCGGCTGTGGACGGCCGTTCACGTTCTCCTGGTCGATCAGGTAGAACTCCAGTTCGAAGGCGGCGCAGATGGTCAAGCCCAGCTCGTCAAACTTTGCAACAACTTGACGGAGCACTTCGCGCGGATCGGCGAAGAACGGGTCGCCTTCGAGTTCGTGCATGGTCATCAACAGTTGCGCGGTAGGGCGCTTCTGCCATGGCTCGTTGCACAGGGTATCGGGGATTGGATAGCAGATCCGGTCGGCGTCGCCGATGTCCAGACCCAGGCCGGTGCTTTCCACCGTAGAACCATTGATATCCAGAGCAAATAGAGAGGCCGGCAGGTTGATGCCTTTCTCGTAAACCTTGTGGAGGCTGGTGCGTTCGATGCGCTTGCCGCGCACGACACCATTCATATCCGCAATCAGAAGGTCAACGTACAGAACCTCAGGATGTTCCTTAAGGAACGCGTTCGCTTCGTTAAGCTGAACGGCACGCGGGGGTACCGACATGATGCAACACCTTTGTTGTTAAAAATATCAATCATTGATCTTTTCTGGTTTCAGTCAACCCGAACGGCATGCCGAAGTCAAGCAAGGCCTTTTTTGCCCTAAAAAAGCGCCGCGAGGGCATTTATGGGGCACTTCGGGGCAGTTTTTTGTGCTGGGGACGCTTGGCACCCGCAGGCTTGAGCTGGCCGTGTTGTATTTTTTACGGGGGTGTTGTGTAAAAAAATGAACAAGGCTAAGCTCGGATCAAACCCATAACAGCAATAATACCGGGGTGCTTCATGTCTCGCCTGCCGTTAATCGGCATCACCGACTGCTCGCAACAGTCCGGTCTGCATGCTCAACACATCAGTGGCGACAAATCCGTCCGTGGCGCAGCCTGCAAGGCTCGCAGTCTGTCGACGATGTTCTCGTCGGCAGCAGCCAGAATGGCAGCGTCCGTTATTCTGGACGTACGGCAAAGCATCCTGTTTATGGCGTCCCCCTCCAATATAGATCTCTTTGAGTCCCAAAGCCTGTGCCGCTCTTCGAGCCGTGCTCATGATTCTGCACGCCTTGAATGTGCACAGGAAATGCAACGCCAGCGTAAAGGGCAGGTAAGCTCCTCTTTCATTGTCTATGCGCGGTGCCAGGCGTAAGCCGGCACTGCGCGCAAGCAAGCCCCCTTTAACGCGACGCCACGGCGTCAAACTTTGCCTGACACGATGTCAGGAGACTCAGCCCAGAGGCATTTATGAGTAACAACCTCGACCAGCTCACCGATTGGTTGAAAGACCACAAGATCACAGAAGTCGAATGCATGATCGGCGACTTGACCGGTATCACCCGGGGCAAGATCTCGCCGACCAACAAGTTCATCGCCGAAAAGGGCATGCGCCTGCCAGAGAGCGTATTGCTGCAGACCGTGACCGGCGACTACGTCGAAGACGACATCTATTACGAACTGCTCGACCCGGCCGACATCGACATGATCTGCCGTCCCGACCAGAACGCCGTGTACCTGGTGCCTTGGGCCATCGAACCCACCGCCCAGGTGATCCACGACACCTACGACAAGCAAGGCAACCCGATCGAGCTGTCGCCGCGCAACGTCCTCAAGAAAGTCCTGAAACTCTACGCCGACAAGGGCTGGCAGCCGATCGTGGCGCCCGAAATGGAGTTCTACCTGACCAAGCGCAGCGACGACCCTGACTATCCGTTGCAGCCGCCAATCGGCCGCTCCGGGCGTCCGGAAATCGGTCGTCAGTCGTTCTCCATCGAAGCGGCGAACGAATTTGACCCGCTGTTCGAAGACGTCTACGACTGGTGCGAACTGCAGGAGCTGGACCTCGACACGCTGATCCACGAAGACGGCACGGCGCAGATGGAAATCAACTTCCGTCACGGCGACGCACTGTCGCTGGCCGACCAGATCCTGGTGTTCAAGCGCACCATGCGCGAAGCCGCGCTCAAGCACGACGTGGCCGCGACCTTCATGGCCAAGCCAATGACCGGTGAGCCGGGCAGTGCCATGCACCTGCACCAGAGCATCATCGACATCGAGACCGGCAAGAACGTGTTCTCCAATGAAGACGGGACCATGAGCCAGCTGTTCCTGCACCACATCGGTGGCCTGCAGAAACTCATCCCGGAATTGCTGCCGCTGTTCGCACCGAACGTCAACTCGTTCCGCCGCTTCCTGCCGGACACCTCGGCGCCGGTGAACGTGGAGTGGGGCGAAGAGAACCGCACCGTGGGCCTGCGTGTCCCGGATGCCGGCCCGCAGAACCGCCGCGTGGAAAACCGCCTGCCGGGCGCCGACGCCAACCCGTACCTGGCGATTGCCGCGAGCCTGCTGTGCGGCTACATCGGCATGGTCGAGGGTCTCAACCCGAGCGCGCCGGTGGTCGGTCGTGGTTATGAACGCCGCAACCTGCGCCTGCCGCTGACCATCGAGGACGCACTGGAGCGCATGGAAAACAGCGCGACCATCGAGAAATACCTGGGCAAGACCTTCATCACCGGCTACGTCGCGGTCAAGCGGGCCGAGCACGAAAACTTCAAGCGCGTGATCAGTTCCTGGGAGCGTGAGTACCTGCTCTTCGCCGTCTGATACGCCGGGCGCGGCTGGCAGCAGCCGCGCCTTCACCGATAACAAGGAGAATTGGCATGACCAGCAACAACCCGCAAACCCGTGAGTGGCAAGCCCTGAGCAGCGATCACCACCTGGCCCCGTTCAGCGATTTCAAGCAGCTGAAAGAGAAGGGTCCACGGATCATCACCAACGCCAAGGGCGTGTACCTGTGGGACAGCGAGGGCAACAAGATCCTCGATGGCATGGCGGGTCTGTGGTGCGTGGCGATCGGTTATGGCCGCGATGAGCTGGCTGACGCGGCTGCCAAGCAGATGCGCGAGCTGCCTTACTACAACCTGTTCTTCCAGACCGCGCACCCGCCGGCACTGGAACTGGCCAAGGCCATTGCCGACGTGGCGCCACAAGGCATGAACCACGTGTTCTTCACCGGCTCCGGTTCCGAAGGTAACGACACCATGCTGCGCATGGTCCGCCACTACTGGGCGATCAAGGGCCAGCCGAACAAGAAAGTCATCATCAGCCGCAAGAACGGTTATCACGGTTCCACCGTGGCCGGCGCGAGCCTGGGTGGCATGACCTATATGCACGAACAGGGCGACTTGCCGATTCCGGGCATCGTCCACATCGCGCAGCCGTACTGGTTCGCCGAGGGCGGCGACATGTCGCCGGAAGAATTCGGCATCTGGGCGGCCAATCAGCTTGAAGAGAAGATTCTCGAAGTCGGCGTGGACAACGTCGGTGCCTTTATTGCCGAGCCGATCCAGGGCGCCGGCGGCGTGATCATTCCGCCCGACACCTACTGGCCGCGCATCAAGGAAATCCTCGCCAAGTACGACATCCTGTTCGTGGCGGACGAAGTGATCTGCGGATTCGGTCGTACCGGCCAATGGTTCGGTTCGGATTTCTACGACCTGAAGCCGGACATGATGACCATCGCCAAAGGCCTGACCTCCGGTTATATCCCTATGGGTGGCCTGATCGTTCGCGACGACGTGGTGAAGGTGCTCAACGAAGGCGGCGACTTCAACCACGGCTTCACCTACTCCGGGCACCCGGTGGCGGCAGCGGTGGGGCTGGAAAACATCCGGATTCTGCGCGACGAGAAAATTATCGAGAACGCGCACAACGAAACGGCACCGTATTTGCAGAAACGTCTGCGCGAACTCAACGATCACCCGTTGGTGGGCGAAGTACGCGGGGTTGGCCTGCTGGGGGCGATCGAGCTGGTGCAGGACAAGGCCACTCGCAAGCGTTATGAAGGCCGGGGTGTAGGCATGATCTGCCGGCAGTTCTGCTTCGATAACGGCCTGATCATGCGCGCCGTGGGCGACACCATGATCATTGCGCCGCCGCTGGTGATCAGCAAGGCGGAGATCGATGAGCTGGTTACAAAGGCACGCAAGTGTCTGGACCTGACCCTCAATGCATTGCAAGCCTGAGTGCTAGGCTTCGAGCGGGGGAGCTGCGGCGCTCTCGCTCGAAGGTATAAGAAAGGTTGGCCTTTTCTTGAAAGACCGCCTCCGATCTTGCCAGACTAGCCGCGGTTCCAGTTGTCCGGGTTCGGCCGCTGAACAAAGTGGTTCAAAAAAGAAAAATTTGGAGCATGACGCATGAAGGCATTAGGTAAAAAGCTTGCTGGCAAGACTCTTCTCGCGCTGTCCGTGGCGGGCATGATGGCGGGTGCGGTTCACGCGGACGACAAAGTGCTGCACGTCTACAACTGGTCTGACTACATTGCGCCAGACACCATCGCCAACTTCGAGAAAGAGTCGGGGATCAAAGTCGTCTACGACGTGTTCGACAGCAACGAAACCCTGGAAGCCAAGCTGCTGGCGGGCAAGTCCGGTTACGACGTGGTTGTGCCATCGAACAACTTCCTGGCCAAGCAGATCAAGGCTGGCGTTTATCAGGAGCTGGACAAGTCCAAGCTGTCCAACTACGGCAACCTGAACAAGTCGCTGCTCAAGGCGGTTTCGGTCAGTGACCCGGACAACAAGCACGCCTTCCCGTACATGTGGGGCTCGATCGGCATCGGTTACAACCCGGAGAAGGTCAAGGCTGCGCTGGGCGTCGACACCATCGATTCCTGGGACATTCTGTTCAAACCGGAGAACATCGCCAAGCTCAAGGGCTGCGGTGTGAGCTTCCTCGACTCGCCGACCGAAATGCTCCCGGTCGCTCTGCACTACCTGGGTCTGCCAACCGACAGCCAGAAGAAAGAAGACATCAAGAAAGCCGAAGAGCTGTTCCTCAAGATTCGTCCTTCGGTCACCTACTTCCACTCCTCCAAGTACATCTCGGACCTGGCCAACGGCAACATCTGCGTAGCGGTCGGCTACTCGGGTGACGTGCAGCAGGCCAAGTCCCGTGCCGCCGAGGCCGGTGACAAGGTCAAAGTCAGCTATGCCATTCCGAAAGAAGGCGCTGGCAGCTTCTATGACATGGTCGCGATTCCGAAAGATGCGGAAAACATCGACGGCGCCTACAAGTTCATGAACTACCTGCTGCAACCGAAAGTGATGGCCGAGATCACCAACGCGGTGCGCTTCCCTAACGGTAACGCCGAAGCGACCCAGTACGTGAACAAGGACATTACCTCCGATCCAGGCATCTACCCGCCAGCCGACGTGCAGGCCAAGCTGTATGCGATCGCCGATTTGCCGGCCGCTACCCAGCGTGAACTGACGCGCAGCTGGACCAAGATCAAATCCGGTAAATAAGCCGGTTTGAAGCAGTAACCGCTGGCCGTCGTCGCCGCGACGGCGGCCAGCGGATCAATTAAATGACAGGAAGTTTTGCAGGAACGGTTTTTCGAGGGTAAGTTGCGCGCCGGTTTGGTTGCCGGGCAGCCATGGCTGTCATGTAACGCGGGGCAACTTGGGCCCAACTAATTTAGAGGACCTCCACTTGCCTATTTTTTCTTCTTTGCGCAAAGCCCTGCTGGCCACTGCCGGCCTGACGATCGCTGTCGGAGCCCAGGCCGCCGGTACGGTGCATATTTATAACTGGTCGGATTACATCGGCGAGACCACCCTGGCCGACTTCGAGAAAGCCACCGGGATCAAACCGGTGTACGACGTGTTCGATTCCAACGAAACCCTGGAAGGCAAACTGCTGGCCGGGCGCACCGGTTACGACGTGGTCGTGCCGTCGAACCACTTCCTCGGCAAGCAGATCAAGGCGGGCGCGTTCCAGAAGCTCGACAAGTCGCAGCTGCCGAACTACTCGAACCTCGACCCGGTGCTGCTCAAACGTCTTGAACAGAACGATCCGGGCAACCAGTACGCCGTGCCGTACCTGTGGGGCACCAACGGCATCGGCTACAACGTCGACAAGGTCAAGGCTGTGCTCGGTGTCGACAAGATCGATTCCTGGAGCGTGCTGTTCGAACCGGAGAACATCAAGAAGCTGCACAGCTGCGGCGTGGCGTTCCTCGACTCGGCGGATGAAATGATGCCGACCGTGCTCAACTACATGGGACTGAACGCCAACAGCACCAACACCAAGGACTACGAGAAGGCCACCGACAAATTGCTCGCCGTGCGCCCGTACGTGACCTACTTCCACTCTTCGAAATACATCGGCGATCTGGCCAACGGCGATATCTGCGTAGCCATCGGCTTCTCCGGCGATATCTTCCAGGCCAAACACCGTGCCGAGGAAGCCAAGAAGGGCGTGAACATCGCCTACTCGATTCCAAAAGAGGGCGGCGCACTGTGGTTCGACATGCTGGCGATTCCGAAGGACTCGTCCAACGTCAAGGAAGCGCACGCCTTCATCAACTATTTGCTGAAACCTGAGGTTATCGCCCAGGTCAGTGATTACGTCGGTTACGCCAACCCCAACCCGGGTTCGGACAAGCTGATGGAACAGTCCATCCGCACCGATGAAGCGGTTTATCCACCGCAAGCAGTCCTCGACAAGACGTACGTGTCGACCGAGTTGCCGCCCAAAATTCAACGTTTGATGACCCGCAGCTGGACCAAGGTCAAGTCGGGCAAGTAAGGCACAAAATATCCTGGGTTCGTCCGCATTGGGCGAACTGCACTGTTTTTTTCTGGGAGTTTCGTAAATGGCAGTTGCCTCCGGCGCCTATAAGAAAGCCCTCGAGGGCGACCAGACACCTAAGCAGGTGTTGGTCAAAATCGACCGGGTCACGAAGAAGTTCGACGAGACGATTGCCGTGGACGATGTGTCCCTGGAAATCAAGAAGGGCGAGATCTTCGCCCTGCTCGGCGGTTCGGGATCGGGCAAATCCACTCTGCTGCGGATGCTGGCAGGGTTCGAACGGCCCACGGAGGGGCGCATTTTCCTCGACGGCGTCGACATCACCGACATGCCGCCGTACGAGCGACCGATCAACATGATGTTCCAGTCGTACGCCCTGTTCCCGCACATGACCGTGGCGCAGAACATCGCCTTCGGCCTCAAGCAGGACAAGATCCCCAACGCCGAGATCGACGCGCGCGTGGCCGAGATGCTCAAGCTGGTACAGATGAGCCAGTACGCCAAGCGCAAGCCGCATCAACTGTCCGGCGGTCAGCGTCAGCGTGTGGCGCTGGCGCGCTCGCTGGCCAAGCGGCCGAAACTGCTGCTGCTCGACGAGCCGATGGGCGCCCTGGACAAGAAACTGCGTTCGCAGATGCAGCTTGAGCTGGTAGAGATCATCGAGCGCGTTGGCGTAACTTGCGTGATGGTGACCCACGACCAGGAAGAGGCAATGACCATGGCCGAACGCATCGCGATCATGCACCTGGGCTGGATCGCCCAGATCGGCAGCCCGATCGACATCTACGAAACCCCGACCAGCCGACTGGTCTGCGAATTCATCGGCAACGTCAACATCTTCGAAGGCGAAGTGATCGACGACGCCGAAGGCCACGCGACCATTACCTGCAAGGACCTCGACCGGCAGATCTACGTCGGCCACGGCATCAGCACCTCGGTGCAGGACAAATCGGTCACCTACGCGATCCGTCCGGAGAAGCTGCTGGTCACCGCCGACATGCCGACCTGCGAGTACAACTGGTCGAGCGGCAAGGTGCATGACATCGCCTACCTCGGCGGTCACTCGGTGTTCTACGTCGAACTGCCGAGCGGCAAGCTGGTGCAGTCGTTCGTCGCCAACGCCGAGCGTCGCGGCCAGCGTCCGACCTGGGGCGATCAGGTTTACGTGTGGTGGGAAGACGACAGCGGCGTGGTACTTCGCTCATGAACATGCGCAAGTTCAAACGACGGCTCAACCGAATAATTCCCAATGGCCGCCAACTGGTCATCGGGGTTCCGTTCATCTGGCTGTTCCTGTTCTTCATGCTGCCGTTCTTCATCGTCCTGAAGATCAGCTTCGCTGAAGCCGACGTGGCCATCCCGCCGTACACCGAGATCTACACCTTCGCCGAGCAGAAGCTGCAACTGCTGCTGAACCTCGGCAACTACGCGATGCTGGGTGACGACGAGTTGTACATCGCCGCCTACCTCGGCTCGCTGAAGATGGCGTTCTTCAGCACGCTGCTGTGCCTGCTGATCGGCTACCCGATGGCCTATGCCATCGCCAGTGCCCGTAAAGAGCTGCAGACGGTGCTGGTGCTGCTGATCATGATGCCGACCTGGACCGCGATCCTGATCCGCGTGTATGCGTGGATGGGCATCCTCAGCAACAACGGCCTGCTCAACGGCTTCCTGATGAGCATGGGTTTCATCGACGAGCCGCTGCAGATCCTCAACACCAACCTGGCTGTTTACATCGGCGTGGTCTACTCGTACCTGCCGTTCATGATCCTGCCGCTGTACGCCAACCTGGTGAAGCATGATCAAAGCCTGTTGGAAGCAGCCTCCGACCTCGGTTCGAGCACCTTCAACAGCTTCTGGAAAATCACCATTCCGCTGTCCAAGAACGGGATCATTGCCGGCTGCATGCTGGTATTCATCCCGGTGGTGGGTGAATTCGTGATCCCGGAACTGCTCGGCGGTCCGGAAACCCTGATGATCGGTAAAGTGCTCTGGCAAGAGTTCTTCAACAACCGTGACTGGCCGGTGGCGTCCGCCCTGGCGGTGGTGATGCTGGCGATCCTGATTGTGCCGATCATCCTGTTCAACCGCAGTCAGGCCAAGGAAATGGAGGGTAAAGAATGAAGCGCTTCCGTTTCTCCAGCCTGATGCTGGTCCTCGGTTTGTTGTTTATCTATCTGCCGATGTTGATCCTGGTGATCTACTCGTTCAACGCCTCGAAACTGGTGACGGTGTGGGGCGGCTGGTCGATCAAGTGGTACGTCGGCCTGCTCGACAACACGCAACTGATGGGTTCGGTGGTGCGCTCGCTGGAAATCGCCTGCTACACCGCGGTTGCCGCAGTGGCGCTGGGTACGCTGGCGGCCTTCGTGCTGACCCGCATCACCCACTTCAAGGGCCGCACGCTGTTCGGTGGCCTGGTCACCGCGCCGCTGGTGATGCCGGAAGTGATCACCGGTCTGTCGCTGTTGCTGCTGTTCGTGGCGATGGCGCAGATGATCGGCTGGCCGCAGGAACGTGGCATCGTCACCATCTGGATCGCCCACACGACGTTCTGTGCGGCGTATGTGGCGGTGGTGGTGTCGGCGCGTCTGCGTGAGCTGGACCTGTCGATTGAAGAGGCAGCCATGGACCTCGGCGCACGGCCGTGGAAGGTGTTCTTCCTGATCACCATCCCGATGATCGCGCCATCGCTGGCAGCGGGCGGCATGATGTCGTTCGCCCTGTCGCTGGACGACCTGGTGCTGGCGAGCTTCGTTTCCGGGCCGGGTTCGACCACCCTGCCGATGGAAGTGTTCTCGGCGGTGCGTCTGGGCGTGAAGCCGGAGATCAACGCCGTGGCGAGTCTGATTCTGCTGGCGGTGTCGCTGGTGACGTTCCTGGTGTGGTTCTTCAGCCGCCGTGCCGAAGAAGCGCGCAAGAAAGCCATCCAGCAAGCCATCGAAGAAGGCGCTGCCGATTCGTGGAAGCAACCGGACGTACGCCGCGCGCCTGCACCGGAAGCGGCTTAAACCGCGCAGCAAAAAACCTCACTCCCTGCGAAGGTGGTGAGGTTTTTTTGCTTGAATCCAGGCTTTTGTGGCGAGGGAGCTTGCTCCCGCCGGGTGGCGAAGCCTCCCTGATCGTGCAATCAGATACAGCGCAGTCGCTGATTTTGCGACTGCTGCGCAGCCGAGCGGGAGCAAGCTCCCTCGCCACAGATTTATGTTCAGCCTGCCGATTGGTTTCAGGCGTTCCAAGGGGACTTGCGGATGACCTCGACGAAGTTCATCGGCTTGAACCCCGGCTCCTGATCCACCAGCACGTCGGTCTTTACGTTGCCAAACGTGGTCTGCGGACGATGGCGCAAGCCGTCGGCAAACGCGCAGATGATGCATTCCTTGAAACCTTCCCCGCGTGGATGTGCATGCACCACGGCTTCGCGCTGGGTGCTGCTGAACGCCGCGTAGTCCATGCCCAGCACGTCCATTTCCACACCAGCGGTGACCAGTGCCACGGTCGGGCGCAGATGCTTGGGCACGCCTGGCGTGGTGTGCAGGGCAATCGACAGCCAGACTTGTTCGATATCGTCATCGCTCAGCCCGTACGGCTTGAGAAACGCTGCCGCCGCGTTGGCGCCATCCACTTCAAATCGTTCGTCATCACTGCGATAGCCTTCGACCAGCCCGAGGTCGTGGAACATCGCGCCGACGTACAGCAACTCCGGGTTGTACGGCAGTTGCTGGCGCTCGCCGCTCAACGCACCGAACAGAAACACCCGGCGCGAGTGGTGGTAGAGCAGGTCGGATTCGATGTCGCGAATGTATTCGGTGGTGGCCCGGGCCAACGCGCTGTCAGGGATTTTGATGCCGGCAATGGTGCTGCTCATCTGAGAGTCCTCGTCGAAAACGCCGTTGTGGCGCCGATGGACAAAGTCTGTTCCCCGAGCCGGTAAACGGACAATCAACGCATGGCTGCGATCCTTGCCAATCGACCGGCAAATCGTGCCAACTCACTGCTTGAGCGCTTATCGCGATCCATTGTGGCGAGGGAGCTTGCTCCCGATCGGCTGCGCAGCAGTCGTAATCCGACGTTCGCGTTTTGACTGACACAATCCGGCTCAATGGTATTGGGGCCGCTTCGCCGCCCAGCGGGAGCAAGCTCCCTCGCCACAAGATCCCCAGGAGGCTTATGAACAAAACCATCGCCATCGTGGTATTCCCCGGCGTGCAGGCGCTGGATGTCAGCGGGCCGATGGATGTGTTCGCCGAGGCCAACCGGTTTCTGCCGCCAGAGGAACACTACCAGTTGGAGGTGATCGGCCTCGAACGCGGACCGATGGCTTGCTCCAATGGCCTGAACCTCAGCGCTCACCGGCAGTTCAGCGAAGCGCACGATGCTTATGACCTGCTGCTGGTGGCCGGTGGTCCACAGCTGCCGTTCATGGATTTTGGCCCCGCGTTCGACACTTGGCTGCGCGAAGCCAGCGCCCGCGCGCGGCGTTTCGGTTCGATCTGCAACGGTGCGTTCATGCTGGCGCGTGCGGGGCTGCTGGAAGGGCGCACCGTGACCACCCACTGGAACGATGCCGAAGCCTTGGCGCAGTTGTGTCCGTCGACCCGGGTCGAGGCCGATCGCCTGTATGTCGAGGACGGTGTGCTCTACACCTCGGCCGGGGTCACGGCGGGGATCGATCTGTCGCTCTACCTGCTGGCCCGCGATCACGGCGCTGAAGTGGCACTGAGCGTGGCCAAGCGGCTGGTGGTGTTCACGCAGCGCTCGGGCGGGCAGTCGCAGTTCAGCCCGTTTCTCACGCCGCATGCGGAGCCGACCTCGGCGGTGGCGATGGTGCAGTTGTATGTGCTGGCCAATCTCACCGGCGATCTGACGATTGCCGATCTGGCGAATGCGGCGAACATGAGCGCGCGTAACTTCTCCCGGGTGTTCGCCCGCGAAGCCTGGGTCACTCCGGCGGAGTTCGTCGAGCGGGCGCGGGTGGATGCGGCGCGGGTGATGCTGGAAAGCACCACGGCACCGCTGAAGACCGTGGCCTATCAGTGCGGGTTTCGTGACGCGCAGCATATGCGCAGTGTGTTCAATCGAAGGTTGGGCGTGACGCCGCAGCAGTTTCGGTTGAATTTTGCGGCGATGCTCTGAGATTTAAGGTGTTGCTGATGGCCCTTTCGCGAGCAGGCTCGCTCCCACAGGGGAATGCATTCCAAATGTGGGAGCGAGCCTGCTCGCGAAGACGTCAGCCCTGAAAACCAAAAACTATTGCGCAGCCCGCGCCGGCAACAGCTTCAACGTACTGCGGGTATTGGCCGTCACCTCTTCCTCGCTGAAGTGCGCCTGCACATACATGCCCTCGACGTACTCTTCGGCCTGATCGTCATAGTGGCTGTCGAACGGCACGCCGCTCTGGCCGACCGGGTTGATGGTCAGGCTGTGCGCCGGGTCGGCGAAGTCCACCAGGCGCCGCGTTGAAGGCCCGTAAGTCACTGGCCATGGCGCCGGGCCGAGTTTGGCCGAGAGATTGTTCGGCACTTCATGACTGCCGGGCGCGGCGAATGGCCCGACATTGACGATGCGGTCCAGCGGCTTCTGCTGCCCCAATGGGTGGCCGTGGGTCAGGGTGTGCGCGGTGCCCCATTGCCAATCGGACGGATTGTCGCCGAGGGTCTGTTTCAGATGCGCCATGCTCGCCTGCCACGCCACCTTCACGATGTCGGCGCGGGTCTCCTTGGCCGGCGTGTTGCGGTTGTCCCACCACGGCGAATCCGCGTTCGCCGCCAGGCGCGGCAGGGCGGCATCGATGACCCGGGTCGACAGCAACGTTTCGAAGAAATCGTTACCCAGTTCATCGCGCATCGCCGCATCGGCCAAGTCGTAGAGGAACTGGTTGAAGACCGTCGCGTTGACCGAATCCAGCGGATAGTCGCCTGGCCACTGCGCCAGTTGCTCGACCAGTTTCAACTGCGCCGGATCGCTCACCACTTCGCGCAACACCGGCAGCAACGGCGCCAGGGTGCGCGGGCCGTAAGCGGTGGTGGTGCCCAGTTGCAACTTCTGGTTGGCCTCGTTGCTCCACTTCACGTTCTTGTCGCTGAGCTGACGGTTGAGCTGTTGCCCGCGATCGGCCAGGTTGTAGTAACCGGGGATCTCCATTGCGGTCGGCGACAGGGGCTGGAAGTTGGCCGAGACGATGTAGCCGCGCGGCGGGTTTTCTTCCTGTGGGTTGGCGCTGAATGGGTAGTAGCCGTCCTTGTCCGCCTGATTGCTGCTGCCGTCGAGAATGAACTCCGGCTTCACCCCGGCCGGGCGCTTGGGCAACAGCGCCGAGGCCCACCAGGCGATGTCGCCCTTGGCGTTGGCGTAGACGATATTCAGTCCCGGTGCCTGCACCTTGGCTGCCGCCGCGCGGGCCTTGGTCAGGGTGTCGGCGCGGTTGAGCTGGTAGAAACCTTCGAGGATCGGATTCGGCGTTTCGAGGAACGCCCACCACATGGCGATCGGGGTCTTGCCGGCAGCGCTGCCGAGGGCGTCGTTGACGATCGGGCCGTGGGGCGACTGGCGCAGGGTCAGCGTTACCGGTGCCTGTCCCTTCACCGCGATCTGCTGCTCGCTGCTGACCAGATCGGTCCACTGACCGTGGTACCAGACCTGATTCGAGTTGTCCGGGTTGACCTTCTCGGCGATCAGATCCAGATCATCGTTCTGGAACATGGTCAGGCTCCAGCCGAAATCCAGGTTGTGGCCGAGGAACGCGAACGGCACCAGCGCCTGATGGTGGCCGTAGAGCTCAAAGCCCGGTGCCGACAGTTGCGCCTCGTACCACACCGACGGCACCGAGAAACGAATGTGCGGGTCGCCGGCCAGCAACGGTTTGCCGCTCTGGCTGCGGCTGCCGGCAATCACCCAGGCGTTGCTGCCTTCGAATTGCGGCAGGCCGTTTTCGATCAGTGCCTGTTCGCTGAGCCGGGCGAGGGCGTTGAGGTCTTTCCAGTCGCCGGCAGCCAAGGCCGGGGTCGGATGGGGGCGACCTTTGGCGAGCACGCCCTTGGGCTGCCAGTCGAGGTCGAAGACGTTGAGGTAGTCGGCGCCGAGTTGATCGCGCACGTAGGTCAACAGCGGTTCGGTGCGAAACGCCGCCGCAAAGCTGTAGGCCATGTAACCGGCGACGCTGATGCTGTCTTCGGCCGTGAACGGCCGCTTGGGGATGCCCAGCACGTCGAACTCGACTGGCGCGGCGTGGCTGTCCTGATATTGGTTGATGCCGTCCAGATAGGCTTGCAGGGCCTTCCACGCAGGGGACTGCTTATCGAGGCTGGCGACATAACTGGCGGCGCGTTCGCGGATCCGCAGGCTGCGGAACAGTTTGTCGGTGTCGAGCAGCTTCGGCCCGAGCACTTCGGCCAGCTCGCCGCGCGCCAGGCGGCGCATGGCTTCCATCTGGAACAGGCGGTCCTGGGCATGCACGTAGCCGAGGGCACGATACAGATCGGTTTCGTTTTCGGCGCGGATGTGCGGCACGCCACGCTCGTCGTAACGCACGGTCACCGAACCTTGCAGATTGCGCAGCTCCACCTGGCCCTGACGCGTCGGCTGCTTGCTATAGACGTACCCGCCGACACCGGCGAACAGGACAACGATGAGCAAGGCAAGAACGGTGAAAACGCGTTTCATGGTGACTCCTTGTGCATGCGGGATTGCCGCCCATCGGGCTGCAAACAATTAGCACAGACCTTCCGTGCCGTGCATCGCTGTCCTTGAAAAGTCCGGAATGCCTTACTGCACCACCACCGGCCACGGGCAATAACAACCGACTGCCAGGGTATGCGTGGCGTTGACCGGTCGATCAGCCATCAGCGCGTTGAGGATCGGTTCGATAAAGCTGTTGCTGGAGTTGCAGGTCAGGCCTTCGCTGTACGGGCCGAAGTACGCCAGTTTGCCGCTGCGGTCCCAGATCGCCACGGCGGGGCTGGCCGGGACCTGTTCGGAGCCGGGCAGCACCGCGATGGTTTTCAGGTTGCTCAGGGTGGCCGGCAACTGGCCGTGGCTGCCAGCCTTCTGCACGGCGAAGAATTCCACGCCGCGCGGGCCGAACTGTTCGACCATTTCCGTCAGGTGCTGTTGATTGCCAACGTTGCACGGGCAGGCCGGGTCCCAGAAGTGCACGAGGCGGACTTTGCCGGGACCTGCCAACTCATCGGGCAAGCGCAGCGAATCACCGGAAAACACTGCCGTGTGCTGACTGAATGCGCGCAGATAGCGTCCTTGAAACCAGTCGTACGCCGCCCACAGCACCCCGGCACACACAAGCGCGAGCAGGCTGGCAAACAGTGCGGTGCGGTAGGGCGAGCGCATGGTTTTTCGATCCTCGAAGGGGGGCTAGCTTGCCATGCTTGCCGCAACAGATGAATATCGCAGGCCGATAAAGTCTGTTTACCGCTTTGGAATACCCGCATGCCTGACACTTTCGATGCCGATCATTTACGCGCCAGCCTCAAGCCTTTGGCCCAGTGGCAGCCGTTGTCGGACGAGGCCAAGGCGTATCAGCGGTTCTATAAAACCGACTTCTGCGAACGTGATGTCTGGCGTGGCATGGGTCGGTTCGACGTCGATGGCTATGAACTGGTCAGCCATTGCTGGTGGCCGGAGAAGGTCAAGGGCACGCTGTTTCTGCTGCACGGTTTTTACGACCACACAGGGCTCTATCGGCATGTGATCGAGTGGGCGCTGGACCAGGATTTCGCCGTGATCGCCTGTGACCTGCCGGGGCACGGCCTGTCGAGCGGGCCGCGAGCGAGCATTCGCGATTTCTCCGAATATCAGGACACATTGCAGGCGTTGTTCGCCGAAGCCAATTCGATTGCGTTGCCGCAGCCGTGGCACCTGTGCGGACAAAGCACTGGCGCCGCGATTGTCGTCGACCACGTACTCAACCATGGCGAGAACAGCCCGGCGCAGGGGCAGTTGATCCTGTTGGCGCCGCTGGTGCGTCCGCGCGCCTGGGGCTGGTCGCAGCTCAGTTACTACCTGCTCAGGCCTTTCGTCCGCGGCGTCACCCGGCGCTTCAGCGAGAACTCCAACGACCCGGCCTTTCTGCCGTTCCTGCAGGCCGATCCGTTGCAGCCCAAACGCTTGCCGACAGCGTGGGTCGGCGCACTGTCGCGCTGGATCATCCGTGTCGAACATGCGAAAAAAAGTCCGCGGCGGCCGCTGATCATTCAGGGGCAGGCGGACATGACTGTGGACTGGCAGCACAACTTGCAGGTGATGAAATGGAAGTTCGATCGGCCGCAGATTCTGCTGCTGCCGGAGGCGCGGCATCATCTGGCGAATGAGACGCTGGAGATGCGCGAGGAGTATTTCGAGTTTCTGAACAAGCGGATCAGGGGGCGGAATCTCTAGTGCCTTTGAGGGCCTCTTCGCGAGCAGGCTCGCTCCTACAATTGATCGCGGTCTCCTGTAGGAGTGAGCCTGCTCGCGATGACGGTCTGACAGTTGATGAAGATCACTGGCCAAGGTTCGAGGAGCTTTGCCCCACCGCCAGCCCCGCCCGAATCGCCGCCAGCGCCGCTTGATAGTAAGCCTTGCCCTCGCTGGATTCGGCAAAGGTCGCGAACTGCTCCAGTTCGTCATCCGACAGATCGCGATAAACGTAGAGCAGCGTGTTGTTCAGGTCGGCGCCGATCTGATCCATCAGGCGCTGGCGCTGACCGTTCAACATGCCTTGCGCCTGACCGCCGCCAAGCAGGCCGGGAATCATCGAACTCAAACTGTCCGCCGCCACCCCGGCAATCGCCAGGCTGACTTCGGCGCCGGCCTCGCGTGCCGGCAGCGCTTGGGCCAGATGGCCGATGATCAGCAGGCGGCTATCGCTGGCCTGCATCTTCGGCAGGCCCTTGGCGTTTTTCGCCAACTGATCGCGACGGGTCGCGAGCAATTCAGCGGCGACGATTTTCTTGCCCAGCGGCGATTGAAAAAAGGTCAGCGCCGGTTGGGGATCGGCGAGGTGCTGGCGCAGTTGCGCTTCGGCACGCTGGTCCATGGCCTGAGGGGCAAAGCGCTGGTTGCTGTTGTTGACCAGGGCTTGAAACACCGCAGGCGGCAGACTGCCCTGGTAGCGCTGCTGCGCGGCACTCAGGGCATCATTGAAATGCGCACGTTGATCTGGCCAGCCGGCGATCTTGTACAGCTGATCGTGGCCGTCCGCCCAGGCGGGCAAAACGCAGAACATCAACAGTGAAAAAAGCAAACGGCGCATAGGGACTCCTGTCAGCAGCGGACTATTCTCCGTGCGGTGCCGGTACTTGTCGAGAATTCGTAGCAAGCCGCTGCGTGGCTCTGTCGGATTTCTTGCCGCCGGCATACTATGCGCGCCATGCAAATATCCTCCGAACACCCGCTGCTGTTACGCATCGTCGACGACCTGGCCGAACACGGCTGGTCGCAGCAGAACATTTTCCTGCCCGCGGGTTTGACCCGTGAGCTGGCGGCCGAGTGCCGCAAACGTGAGGCCGAGGGCGAGCTGGCGCCGGCGGCGGTGGGGCGTGGGCCGTTTTCGGAGATTCGCGAGGGGATTCGTGGCGACCACATCCAGTGGATCGACCCGGGCCAGGCCGAGTCTAGCGACCATTATCTGAACCTGATGGACAGCCTGCGCGAAGCACTCAATCGCGGGTTGTTCCTGGGGCTTGAGGATTTCGAGTGCCATTTCGCCCTGTATCCGCCGGGTGCGTTTTACCGCAAGCACGTCGACCGTTTTCGCGATGACGACCGCCGCATGGTCTCGGCGGTGGTCTATCTCAATGACGCGTGGCTGCCGGAAGACGGCGGTCAGTTGCGCATGTATCTGGGCGAAGACCGGGTGCATGACGTGCAACCCACTGGCGGCTGTCTGGTGGTGTTCCTCTCTGGCGAGGTGCCGCACGAAGTGCTGCCGGCTCACCGCGAGCGCCTGTCGCTGACCGGTTGGTTCCGCCGCCGTGGCAACGAGCCGTTCTGATATGCAGAAGATTCTGGTCAGCCGCTGCCTGTTGGGCCATCGCGTGCGTTACGACGGCGGGGCCAGCGGGCCGTTCGATCTGCTTGAACAGTGGATCGCCGAAGGGCGCGTGGTGCCGCTGTGTCCGGAAGTCGCCGGTGGTTTGCCGACGCCACGGGCGGCGGCGGAGATTCCCGGAGGGCAGGGTGGTGAAGTGCTCGATGGCATCGCGGCGGTGATGACCACCGAAGGCGAGGACGTCAGCGCGCAGTTTCTCGATGGCGCACGACAGGCGCTGGCGTTGGTGCAGAAACACGGCATCCGAGTGGCGGTGCTCAAGGCCAACAGTCCTTCTTGCGGGAATTTGCTGACCTATGACGGGACGTTCAGCGGCGTCAAAGTCTCCGGCGAAGGCGTGACGGCTGCGCTGCTCAAACGGCACGGGGTGCAGGTGTTCAGTGAGCTCGACCTGTCTGAGGCCGCAGTCGCCCTGACCCAACTCGACTGAAAGCCCACCGTAGACCCCCTGTAGGAGTGAGCCTGCTCGCGATAGCGGTCTATCAGCACATAAATGAATGACTGACAGACCGCTATCGCGAGCAGGCTCACTCCTACAGGGTTTGTGTATTCATTTGGACTCGGTGAACCACTTCTGCGACAACGCCGCCAATCGCCCATCCGCCTTGATCCGCTGCATCGCACCTGCAAGGCTGGCCTGAAACGCCGGATTACCCTTCTGGAACGGAATCGCCAACTGCACGGGCGTCGCCGCTTTCGGTTTCTCTTCAGTCAACGCCTGCACCAGCACTATCGGCCGTGGCTGCTCGTCCTTCTTCGCCAGCAGTTGCGAATCGACCTGGCGGTAGGACTCGCTGAAGTCGAAACGATCCTTGAGTTCAGGTGTCATTGCTATGTGATTGAGCGCAACGTCGTACTTGCCGCTTTCAACGCCCTGGAGCAGGTCGGCTTCGTCAGTGACGATGAAGTCGGCGCGCACATCCAGCTCGTTGGCCAGCAGTTGCCCCAGCTCGACCTCGAACCCCGTGAGAGTGTCGCCGTCCTTGAAATTGAAGGGCGGTGTATTAGCCTCAAGGGCTATGCGCAACTCGCCACGGTCGTTGACGTCATCAATCAGTTCGGCGTGAGCCAGAGGGCTCAGAAGGGGTAGCAGGCAGATCAGGCCAGGCAGAAAACGCATGGTCACTCCTTTGAAATCATTATCGCGATGCTCTGATTCAGGCTCGCTTTGCTATGGTTGTCGAGTGCCTTCGACAACGAATGGTCATGAAGTTGTCATGACCGTGCGGATTTTACGGAAAAACTGGAGAAGAGAATGAAAACGTTTATGTCACGAGCAGCCTTGGCTGGCCTGTTGATGGGTGTTTCAGTGCTGGCCAGTGCAGCGACCCCGGCCCCGAAAGGCGCCGAAGTGTTCATCGTTTCTCCCGAGGACGGAGCCACGGTGTCTCAGGAGTTCAAGGTCAAGTTCGGCGTCAAGGACATCGCGCTGGCCCCGGCCGGTGATGTCACCAAAAACACCGGTCACCACCATCTGCTGATCGACGTCGACAAGCTGCCAGCGGCGGGCGCACCGATTCCGAATGACGCGAACCACATGCACTTCGGCAAGGCGCAGACCGAGGCCACGATCAAACTGGCACCGGGCAAGCACACCCTGCAGCTGGAACTGGGCGACAGCGGCCACATGCCGTTCGAGCCGCCGATCGTCTCGAAGAAAATCACCGTCAACGTCGAATGATTGTTCGTCGTGCATGAAAAAGGGAGCCCGAAGGCTCCCTTTTTTTGTCGCTCAGCGTTCGATCAGAACAGCACGCGGCTACGGATGGTGCCGTTGACGTGTTGCAGCTTCTCTTGCGCCAGCTCCGAGTACTCGGCGTCGACGTCGATCACCACGTAGCCAACCTTCTCGTTGGTCTGCAGGAACTGACCGGAGATGTTGATGCCGTTTTCGGCGAAGACCTTGTTGATCTCGCTCATCACACCCGGGATGTTCTCGTGGATGTGCAGCAGGCGGTGCTTGCCAGGGTGAGCCGGCAGGGCCACTTCCGGGAAGTTCACCGACGAAACGGACGTGCCGTTGTCGCTGTACTTGACCAGTTTTTCCGCCACTTCCAGACCGATGTTGGCTTGCGCTTCGGCGGTCGAACCACCGATGTGCGGGGTCAGGATCACGTTGTCCAGGCCACGCAGCGGGCTTTCGAACTCTTCGTCGTTGGAGCGTGGCTCCACCGGGAATACGTCGATGGCTGCGCCGATCAGGTGCTTGTCCTTGATCGCGTCCGCCAGGGCGTCCAGCTCGACCACGGTGCCGCGCGCGGCATTGATCAGGATGCCGCCCTTCTTGATCGCGCGGATTTCCTTCTCGCCGATCATCCACTGGGTCGCAGCGGTTTCCGGAACGTGCAGGGTGACGATGTCGGACATGCCCAGCAGCTCGTGCAGGTTGCCGACCTGAGTGGCGTTGCCCAGCGGCAGCTTGGTTACGGTGTCATAGAAGAACACCTGCATGCCCAGGCCTTCAGCCAGAACCGACAACTGAGTACCGATCGAGCCGTAGCCGACGATGCCCAGTTTCTTGCCACGGATCTCGAAGGAGTTGGCTGCGGATTTGATCCAGCCGCCACGGTGGCAGGAAGCGTTTTTCTCAGGGATGCCGCGCAGCAGCAGGATGGCTTCGGCCAGCACCAGTTCCGCTACGGAACGGGTGTTGGAGTACGGCGCGTTGAACACGGCGATACCGCGCTCGCGGGCAGCACTCAGGTCAACCTGGTTGGTGCCGATGCAGAAACAGCCGACCGCCACCAGCTTCTTCGCGTGATCGAAGATCTCTTCGGTCAGTTGGGTGCGCGAACGAATGCCGATGAAGTGAGCGTCAGCGATCTTTTCCTTGAGCTCGGCTTCCGGCAAGGAGCCTGTCAGGTATTCGATGCTGGTGTAGCCCGCCGCCTTGAGGACGTCGACAGCCGATTGGTGGACGCCTTCGAGAAGAAGGAACTTGATCTTGCTCTTATCGAGAGAAGTCTTGCTCATCTGCGTAAACCTGTATCCCGGAGAAAAATGGCAGGGAGGGGAGCAGCCTGGAGCTGACCCGCACGGCAAGAAAGCCGTCACCGCAGAACTGGCCTTGGGCACTGGCCTGCGGGGTCGGTATGCTAGCATAGCCACCCCGCGAAACACTCATTCCTGCGACGTGAAGCGTCTTCAGGATGACCATGAATTGTTCGAGAGTTCTGTCGATGACCAATCCTGCCCTGATTGATGAACTGAAGACCCTGGTCGAGCCTGGCAAGGTCCTGACCGACGCCGACTCCCTGAATACGTACGGCAAGGATTGGACCAAGCACTTCGCCCCCGCGCCGAGCGCCATCGTGTTTCCCAAGACCATCCAGCAGGTGCAGGCTGTTGTCCGCTGGGCCAATGTCCACAAAGTGGCGCTGGTACCGTCGGGCGGGCGCACCGGGCTTTCTGCCGCCGCCGTCGCCGCCAATGGCGAAGTGGTGGTGTCGTTCGACTACATGAACCAGATTCTCGACGTGAACCTCACCGACCGTACCGCCGTGTGCCAGCCCGGCGTGGTCACCGAGCACTTGCAGAATGTCGCCGAAGAAAACGGCCTTTACTACCCGGTGGACTTCGCTTCGGCTGGTTCCAGTCAGATTGGCGGCAATATCGGCACCAATGCCGGCGGGATCAAGGTGATTCGCTACGGTATGACCCGCAACTGGGTCGCCGGCCTGAAAGTGGTGACCGGCAAGGGCGAGGTGCTGGAGCTGAACAAGGACCTGATCAAGAACGCCACCGGTTACGACCTGCGCCAGCTGTTCATCGGCGCCGAAGGCACCCTCGGCTTTGTGGTCGAGGCGACCATGCGCCTGGATCGCGCGCCGAAAAACCTCACCGCCATGGTCCTCGGCACCGCCGACTTCGACTCGATCATGCCGGTGCTGCACGCATTTCAGGGCAAGCTCGACCTGACCGCGTTCGAATTCTTCTCCGACAAGGCCTTGGCCAAAGTGCTGGGCCGTGGCGATGTGCCGGCGCCGTTCGAGACCGAGTGCCCGTTCTACGCATTGCTGGAATTCGAAGCGACCAGCGAAGAAGTGGCCAACACCGCGCTGGAAACTTTCGAGCACTGCGTCGAGCAGGGCTGGGTACTGGACGGCGTGATGAGCCAGAGCGAAACGCAGTTGCAGAACCTGTGGAAGCTGCGCGAATACATCTCCGAAACCATCTCGCACTGGACCCCATACAAGAACGACATTTCGGTCACCGTGTCGAAAGTGCCGGCCTTCCTGCAGGAAATCGATGCGATCGTCGGCGAACACTATCCGGATTTCGAAATTGTCTGGTTCGGCCACATTGGCGACGGCAACCTGCACCTGAACATCCTCAAGCCGGATAACCTGAGCAAGGACGAGTTCTTCGCCAAGTGCGCGACCGTCAACAAGTGGGTGTTCGAAACCGTCGAGAAGTACAACGGCTCGATTTCCGCTGAACACGGCGTGGGCATGACCAAGCGCGACTACTTGACGTACAGCCGTTCGCCGGTCGAAATCGAGTACATGAAAGCGGTCAAGGCGGTGTTCGATCCGAACGGCATCATGAACCCGGGCAAGATCTTCGCGGTTTGATTGGCAATCCCTTGAATCAATGAAGGCAGGAGTCGGTAAATGAGCTATCAGCACCAGTATGTCGACGGCACACGCATTCACTTCCCGATCGGGAAAGTGGTGTGCATCGGGCGTAACTACGCCGAACACGCCAAGGAACTGGACAACCCGGTCCCGACCGAACCGTTGCTGTTCATCAAGCCGGGCAGTTGTGTGGTGCCGCTGGAAGGCGGGTTCAGCATTCCGACCGAGCGCGGTTCGGTGCACTACGAAGCGGAAATCGCCGTGTTGATCGGCAAGCCGTTGTCGACCAAGCCGAGCCGCGAAGAAGTGCTGGACGCGATCTCCGGTTTCGCCCCGGCGCTGGACCTGACCCTGCGCGACAAGCAGGCCGAGCTCAAGTCCAAAGGCCTGCCGTGGGAAATCGCCAAATCGTTCGACGGCGCCGCGGTGATTGCCCCGTTCGTGGTCGGCAGCACCTTCGCTGACCTGACCGATATCGGTATTCGCCTGACCATCAACGGTGAAGTGCGTCAGGACGGCAACAGCAGCGCGATGCTCAACCCGATCGTGCCGATGATCCAGCACATGGCCGGCTGCTTCTCGCTGCAGGCCGGCGACGTGATCCTCACCGGCACCCCGGTGGGCGTCGGCCCGCTGAATGTCGGCGACGACATCGTGCTGGAGCTGGTTGGCGCGAGCCGCTTCACCAGCAGCGTGCGCTGACCGAACGCATCCGATACACAGCAACTGTGGCGAGGGAGCTTGCTCCCGCTGGACTGCGCAGCAGGCCCGTGCTTTTTGAAGTGAAAAGCAGGGTCGCTTCGCACCCCGGCGGGAGCAAGCTCCCTCGCCACACGTGTCCACTGATCCTTTGTTATGTGCCGTGGCCCGCAACGGTGCAGGGCAATCCCGCCATTTGCCGTTTTTTTCACATTCTGTCCGGATAATTCCTCTCATTCTGGCGTCTGAGCCGGCCTCTTTATGCTATTACCCATAGCCTGAATTTTCGGAACGCGTCCCTGATGTCAGCTCAAACTCAGCTCAATCCTCCTCGTCGCTCACGTTTCGCCCTGCGCTGGTATGTCTGGCTGTTGCTGGTGCTCGCCGTCGCTTATGGCCTGGCATTCGCCATGCATTGGGACGACCGTGGGCTGCTGTGGGTGCGCGAGCGTTTCGAGAGCCAGGCCGAGCAGAAAGCCAGCATCTGGTTACCGGACTATCGGGCGGTGATCGACGGCAAACTGCTGCCGGGCATGGAAAAGGACGAGGCGTCGGACCTGTCCTACAACCCACAAACCAAAACCCTGTTTTCGGTGATGGGCAAGAACCCGTTCCTGGTCGAACTGACCCTGCAGGGTGATGTGCTGCGCAAAATGCCGTTGGTAGGCTGGATCAACCCGGAAGGCGTGACCGTGATGGAAAACGGCCTGATGGCGATCGTCGACGAGCGCGAACACCTGCTGACCATCGTCAAGGTCGATGCCAACACCCGCGAGCTGAATATCGCCGACTTCCCGAAATACGACCTCGGCCCGTCGAAAAACCAGAACAAGGCGTTCGAAGCGATCACCTGGGATCCACGCAACCAGCAACTGTTGCTGGGCGAAGAGCGCCCGCCGGCGCTGTTTAACTGGAAAAGCGACGGCAGTCAGCTCCTCAAGGGCGACAAGCAGAAGCTGGCCAGCAATGAGCTGGATATCCGGAATCTCTCGGCGCTGGCCATTGACCCGCGTACCGGCCACACCCTGGTGCTGTCCGCCGACTCGCACCTGCTGCTGGAGCTGGACGAGAAGGGCGATCAGGTCAGCTTCATGACCCTGCTCGGCGGCTTCAACGGTTTGAAGAACACCATTCCCCGCGCCGAAGGCGTGACCATGGACGACGCCGGTACGCTGTACATGGTCAGCGAGCCGAACCTGTTCTACCGCTTCGAAAAGCAGAAATAACAGCCTTTCACCGGTCCTCATGCAGGAGCTGCCGCAGGCTGCGATCTTTTGATTTTGTTTTTTAGAATCAACGTCAAAAGATCGCAGCCTTCGGCAGCTCCTACACGGTTCTGTTGTGGCCAAGGGCAAGTGGCCATTAAGCTTCAGTTCAGACAGGCGTGATATTTCATCCGCCTGTTTTGATCCCGAGCCTGCCCGAATGCGTCGATTTGCCCGTCCCAAGCCCCTGATTGTCATCTTGTCAGTGATAGTCCTGATCGTGTTGATCGCGATCGGCCAATACCTGCGCCTGTTCGAGCGTGCCTGGTTCAACCTGCACAGCCTGTGGCAGCCGTTGAGCAGTCAGGCCATCGGCCTTGATCAATACCGGGTCGAGGTCGAAGCCAGGGTCATCGACGGCCTGAACGACGATGTCTCGGCGCTGACCTACGATCCGGTGCGCAACAGCCTGTTCACCGTGACCAACAAGAATGCCGAACTGGTCGAATTGTCGCTCGAAGGCAAGATCCTGCGCCGCATCGCGCTGATCGGCTTCGGTGATGCGGAAGCGGTGGAGTTCATCAGTGCCGACACTTATGTGATCACCGACGAGCGCCAGCAGCGCCTGATCAAGGTGCATCTGCAACAGGACACCACGTTCCTCGATGCGGCGGACGCCGAACAGATGACCCTCGGCGTGCACATGAGCGGCAACAAAGGGTTCGAAGGCCTGGCGTATGACTCGGTGGGCAAGCGCCTGTTCGTGGCCAAGGAGCGTGATCCGATGCTGATTTACGAAGTGCACGGTTTCCCGCACTTCAATCCGGAAAAATCCTACGCGGTACACGTGATCAACAACCCCAAGCGCGATGCCGGGATGTTCGTGCGCGACCTGTCGAGCCTGCAATACGACGAGCGCAGCGGCCATCTGCTGGCGCTGTCCGATGAGTCGGGGCTGATTCTGGAGCTGGACGTGGATGGCAGGCCGCTGAGCACCTTGTCGCTGAACAAGGGACGGCAAGGCTTGCAGAAGAGCGTGCCGCAAGCTGAAGGCATTGCGATGGATGATGACGGGACGTTGTATCTGGTGAGTGAGCCGAACTTGTTTTACGTCTTCAAAAAACCTGCACAGCCCTGACTGACACCCCAAAACAAATGTAGGAGTGAGCCTGCTCGCGATAGCGGTGAATCAGTCGACATTGATATCAACTGACCGACCGCCATCGCGAGCAGGCTCACTCCTACAGGTTTTGCATCTGCCCATAAAGCTTGGGCAGCCTTGGCTTACTCAGCCTTCAGGGTCTTCACACCTTCAGCGGTGCCCAGCAGCAACAGGTCCGCCGGACGCGCCGCGAACAGGCCGTTGGTGACCACGCCGACAATAGCGTTGATCTGCGCTTCCAGCTCCACCGGGTTGGTGATCTGCAGGTTGTACACGTCGAGGATGATGTTGCCGTTGTCGGTCAGCACGCCTTCGCGGTACACCGGGTCGCCGCCCAGTTTCACCAGTTGGCGGGCGACGTGGCTGCGGGCCATCGGGATCACTTCGACTGGCAGCGGGAATTCGCCCAGCACCGGCACCAGTTTGCTGGCGTCGGCGATGCAGATGAAGGTCTTGGCCACGGCCGCGACGATCTTCTCGCGGGTCAGGGCCGCGCCGCCGCCCTTGATCAGGTTCAGGTGTGCGTCGCTCTCATCGGCGCCGTCGACGTAGAACTCCAGGTCGCTGACGGTGTTCAGCTCATACACCGGAATCCCGTGGCCCTTGAGGCGCGCGGCAGTGGCTTCGGAGCTGGCGACGGCGCCATCGAACGCGCCCTTGTGCTGGGCCAGGGCATCGATGAAGCAGTTGGCGGTGGAGCCGGTGCCGACCCCGACGATGCTCTTGTCGTCGAGTTTCGGAAGGATGAAGTCGACGGCGGCCTGAGCCACTGCCTGTTTGAGTTGATCCTGGGTCATGCGGGCTCCGGAAACGGGCAAGGGGAGAACGGAAAGGCCGGCATTATAGGCCCGAGGGGCGAGGCAGGTCATTGCCCGATTGGCAGACAGTACTGTTTCGGAGGGTGCGGCTTTTGTGGCGAGGGAGCTTGCTCCCGGTGGAGCGCGAAGCGGCCCCCAGCATTCGTTCTGACAGATCGCGTACTCAGGTTTTACGACTGCTGCGCAGCCGGGCGGGAGCAAGCTCCCTCGCCACAATGGCTTTCCACGGGCTAAAACCACCTGTTTAGTGTGGTCGCCCGAGCAAAAGCCGGGTTAGACTCCTTGGCCCTGCCCAACCCGCTCAGTGATGCTTTCCGATGCTCGAACAGTACGTCAAAAAGATCCTCACCTCGCGCGTTTATGACGTTGCCGTAGAAACCCCGCTGCAGAACGCTCGCCAGCTCTCCGAGCGGCTGGGCAATGACATCTGGCTCAAGCGTGAAGACTTGCAGCCGGTGTTCTCGTTCAAGATTCGCGGCGCCTACAACAAATTGACCCAGCTGACCGACGAAGAGCGCGCCCGTGGCGTGGTCACCGCGTCAGCGGGCAACCATGCGCAGGGTCTGGCCTTGGCGGCGAAAGTGCTGGGCGTGAAGGCGACCATCGTGATGCCCAAGACCACCCCGGAAATCAAGGTCGAAGGCGTGCGCTCGCGCGGCGGCAAAGTGGTGCTGCACGGCGATTCGTTCCCGGAAGCACTGGCCTACTCGCTGAAACTGGTCGACGAGAAGGGCTACGTCTACATTCACCCGTACGATGATCCGCATACCATTGCCGGGCAGGGCACCGTGGCGATGGAAATTCTGCGTCAGCATCCGCAGCCGCTGGACGCGATCTTCGTGCCGGTCGGCGGCGGCGGTCTGATCGCCGGTATCGCGGCGTACGTGAAATACCTGCGTCCGGACATCAAGGTCATCGGCGTCGAGCCGGACGACTCCAACTGCCTGCAAGCGGCCATGGCCGCCGGTGAGCGCGTGGTGCTGCCGAGCGTAGGCATCTTTGCCGACGGCGTGGCGGTGGCGCAGATCGGCCAGCACACCTTCGACATCTGCAAAGACTATGTCGATGAAGTGATCACCGTCAGCACTGACGAGATCTGCGCGGCTATCAAGGATATCTACGACGATACCCGCTCGATCACCGAACCTGCCGGCGCTCTGGGCGTGGCCGGGATCAAGAAGTACGTCGAGTTGCGCGGCGTCAGCGGCCAGACCTTCGTCGCCATCGACTCCGGGGCCAACGTCAACTTCGACCGCTTGCGCCACGTCGCCGAGCGCGCCGAACTGGGCGAAGGTCGCGAGGCGATCATCGCCGTGACCATCCCGGAGCAGGCCGGCAGCTTCAAGGCTTTCTGCGAAGCCATCGGCAAGCGCCAGATCACCGAATTCAACTACCGCTACAACACCGGCAGCGAAGCGCACATCTTCGTCGGCGTGCAGACCCATCCGGAAAATGACCCGCGCAGTGCGTTGCTGGCGAGCCTGACCGAGCAGGGGTTCCCGGTGCTCGACCTGACCGACAACGAACTGGCCAAGCTGCACATCCGCCACATGGTCGGCGGGCGCGCGGCGCAGGTGGTCGATGAAGTGGTGCTGCGCTTCGAATTCCCGGAACGCCCGGGCGCACTGTTCAACTTCCTCAACAAGCTCGGCGGGCGCTGGAACATCTCGATGTTCCATTACCGCAACCATGGCGCGGCGGATGGCCGGGTGGTCGCGGGTCTGCAAGTGCCGCATGACGAACGTCATCTGGTGCCGGCAGCGCTGGCGGAAATCGGCTACCCGTACTGGGACGAAAGCGACAATCCGGCCTATAAGCTGTTTCTTGGCTGAGCGGCTACGCTGATGGGCAGGCCATAAGGAAATCGAACAATGGAAACGTTAACCGCCCTGAAGATGGCGCACATGGTGGCGACCGTGGTGTTGCTGGCCAGTGCGCTGGGTCTGGGCATCTGGGTTTTTCTGGCGAAGCGCAAAGGTGATGCAACGGCGGGCAGCCGTACCCTGCAACGGCCACGGGTGTTCATCTGGCTGTTGATGGGGCTGGCGCTGTTGAGCATGCCGTTCACCGGGTGGGGCATGGTGCATCTGGTGGGATGGCCACTGGGGCAGACCTGGCTGCTGGCCTCCAGCGTGCTGTACACCGTGGCGGCGCTGGCGTGGTTCTGGCTGCTGGTGCGGTTGAATCGCTTGCGCAAGGCGCCGGGTGGCGTCGGCAAGTTCAGTTTTGCCCTGGCGTTGTTCAGCTTTGTCTGCTTTATCGCCATTGCCGGGTTGATGGGTGCCAAGCCTGTTTAAGGCTGGAGACCGCGTTGACCCCATCGCGAGCAGGCTCACTCCTACAATTGACCGCATTCCAGAGTTGGAACTCGGTCAATTGTAGGAGTGAGCCTGCTCGCGATAGCGATATCAGCTCCGCAGCGAGATAACCGGCCAGCCACGCTTCTCGGCTTCGGCCCGCAGATTCGGATCCGGATCAACGGCCACCGGGTTCGCCACCTGCTCCAGCAGCGGCAAATCATTCATCGAGTCGCTATAGAAATAGCTGTCATCCAGCGAATACCCGGTCTCTGCCAGCCAGCGATTGAGGCGTGTCACCTTGCCTTCGCGGAAGCACGGAATGTCGGTGCTGCGCCCGGTGTAGCGGCCGTCGATCATTTCGCACTCGGTGGCGATCAGGGTGTCGACGCCCAGGCGCACGGCAATCGGTGCGGTGACGAAGCGGTTGGTGGCGGTGATGATCATCAGTTTGTCGCCGGCGTCGCGGTGCTGTTTCAGCAGTTCCAGCGCCTTGGGCAGCACGATCGGCTCGATGCAGTCGCGCATATAGTCGTTGTGCCACTGCTCGAGCACGGCCATTTCGGTGCGGCCGAGGATTTCCAGGCAGAAGTTCAGGTACGCGGCGTTATCCAGCTTGCCGGCCAGGTAATCCTGGTAGAACTCGTCGTTGCGCTGCTTGTACGCCACCGGGTCGAGGAAGCCGCGTTCGCACAGATAGTCGCCCCAGGCGTGATCGCTGTCGCCGCCCAGAAGGGTGTTGTCCAAATCGAATAGAGCCAGGCGCATTGCAGTTACCCGCTGAAAAGTCAGTAAAAAGGCGACAAGAATACGGTCTTTTCACAAGAGTGCACATAAGGTAGGAACCTTCGTTGCCGCCTTATCAAGCTTTGTGGAACAATGCGGCGACATGCGTTTGCGAGGTTGTTGCCGTGATCGACCCCGATGGTTTCCGCCCCAATGTCGGGATCATTCTGACGAATGACGCCGGCCAGGTGCTATGGGCTCGCCGTATCAATCAAGATGCCTGGCAGTTTCCGCAAGGGGGAATCAACCCCGAGGAGACGCCGGAGGACGCCTTGTACCGCGAGCTGAACGAAGAAGTTGGCCTGGAACGTGAAGATGTTGAAATACTGGCCTGTACCCGGGGCTGGTTGCGCTATCGTTTGCCGCAACGTCTGGTTCGTACCCACAGCCAACCGCTGTGCATCGGCCAGAAGCAGAAATGGTTTCTCCTGCGCCTGATCTCCAACGAGCAGCGGGTGCGGATGGATTTGACCGGTAAACCGGAGTTCGATGGCTGGCGCTGGGTCAGCTATTGGTATCCGTTGGGCCAGGTGGTGACATTCAAGCGCGAGGTGTATCGACGCGCCCTCAAAGAGCTTGCCCCGCGCCTTTTAGCGCGCGACTGACGACGGAGTTCGACCCCGAGCCATGCTCAATACGCTGCGCAAGATCGTCCAGGAAGTTAACTCCGCCAAGGATCTCAAGGCGGCGTTGGGGATTATTGTGTTGCGCGTCAAAGAGGCCATGGGCAGCCAGGTCTGCTCGGTCTACCTGCTTGATCCCGAGACCAACCGCTTCGTCCTGATGGCCACCGAGGGCTTGAACAAGCGCTCGATCGGCAAGGTCAGCATGGCACCCAACGAAGGTCTGGTGGGTCTGGTCGGCACGCGTGAAGAACCCCTGAACCTCGAAAACGCTGCGGATCACCCGCGCTACCGCTACTTCGCCGAGACCGGCGAGGAGCGCTACGCCTCCTTCCTCGGGGCGCCGATCATTCACCACCGCCGCGTCGTCGGCGTGTTGGTCATCCAGCAAAAAGAACGCCGCCAGTTCGATGAGGGTGAAGAAGCCTTCCTCGTGACCATGAGCGCGCAGCTCGCCGGGGTTATCGCCCACGCCGAGGCCACCGGGTCGATCCGGGGCCTGGGCCGTCAGGGCAAAGGCATTCAGGAAGCCAAGTTCGTCGGCGTGCCGGGTTCGCCCGGTGCCGCCGTCGGTACCGCGGTGGTCATGTTGCCGCCCGCCGATCTGGACGTGGTGCCGGACAAGACCATCACCGACATCGACGCCGAACTGGCGCTGTTCAAGACCGCCATCGAAGGCGTGCGCGCCGACATGCGCGCGTTGTCGGCCAAACTGGCGACCCAGCTGCGTCCGGAAGAGCGCGCGCTATTCGACGTCTACCTGATGATGCTCGACGATGCCTCGCTGGGCAGCGAAATCACTACCGTGATCAAGACTGGCCAGTGGGCTCAGGGCGCGCTGCGTCAGGTGGTCACTGAGCACGTCAACCGCTTTGAACTGATGGACGACGCCTACCTGCGCGAGCGTGCCTCGGACGTCAAAGACCTCGGCCGTCGCCTGCTCGCTTACCTTCAGGAAGAGCGTCAGCAGAACCTGGTCTACCCGGAAAAAACCATTCTGGTCAGCGAAGAGCTGACGCCGGCCATGCTCGGCGAGGTGCCGGAAGGCACGCTGGTCGGTCTGGTCTCGGTACTCGGTTCGGGTAACTCCCACGTCGCGATCCTGGCCCGGGCCATGGGCATTCCGACGGTGATGGGCCTGGTCGACCTGCCGTACGCCAAGGTCGACGGTATCGAGGTGATCGTCGATGGCACCCGCGGCGAGGTCTACACCAACCCCAGCGACGTCCTGCGCAAACAGTTCGCCGAGGTGGTCGAAGAAGAGAAACAACTGGCGCTGGGGCTCGACACCCTGCGCGACCTGCCATGCGTGACCCTCGACGGTCACCGCATGCCACTGTGGGTCAACACCGGCCTGCTGGCCGATGTGGCGCGGGCACAGAAGCGCGGCGCCGAAGGTGTCGGCCTGTACCGCACCGAAGTGCCGTTCATGATCAACCAGCGCTTCCCGAGTGAAAAGGAACAGCTGGCGATCTACCGCGAACAGCTCGCCGCGTTCCACCCGCAACCGGTGACCATGCGCAGCCTGGACATCGGCGGTGACAAGTCGCTGTCGTATTTCCCGATCAAGGAAGACAACCCGTTCCTCGGCTGGCGCGGGATTCGCGTCACCCTCGACCACCCGGAAATCTTCCTGGTGCAGACCCGCGCCATGCTCAAGGCCAGTGAAGGCCTGAACAACCTGCGGATCCTGCTGCCGATGATCTCCGGCACCCACGAACTCGAAGAAGCCCTGCACCTGATCCACCGGGCCTGGGGCGAAGTGCGCGACGAAGGCACCGACGTGCCGATGCCGCCCATCGGCGTGATGATCGAGATTCCGGCCGCGGTCTACCAGACCAAGGAACTGGCGCGGCAGGTGGACTTCCTGTCGGTCGGCTCCAACGACCTGACCCAGTACCTGCTGGCCGTCGACCGCAACAACCCGCGGGTGGCCGATCTTTACGACTACCTGCACCCGGCGGTGCTGCAGGCCCTGCAAACCGTGGTGCGCGACGCGCATGCCGAAGGCAAACCGGTGAGCATCTGCGGCGAAATGGCCGGTGATCCGGCAGCGGCGGTGCTGTTGATGGCGATGGGCTTCGACAGCCTGTCGATGAACGCAACCAACCTGCCGAAGGTCAAGTGGATGCTGCGCCAGATCAACCTGAGCAAGGCCAAGGATCTGCTGGCGGAGCTGATGACCATCGACAACCCGCAAGTGATCCACAGCTCGCTGCAACTGGCGCTGAAGAATCTCGGGCTGTCGAAGATGAATCCGCCGGCGGTCAACAAGGCCCTCTAAAAGCTGCTGGCTCTGTGGCGAGGGAGCAAGCTCCCTCGCCACAATGATTGCTCGCATTCAGGCAGTGATCTCAACTTCCCCAAGATGCCCGCCATACGGCCCGAAACTGCGCTCAACCATCCGCCGCGTGCCGTCCGCCTGCACAATCAACGCCGTACTCGCGCGCGTCCCGTAATTCTGGCTGGCAATAAACACACTCGACAACAATGATTCAGTCGCCAACCCGACTCCGGTGTCCGGCAGCTCGGCAAACGGCGCGGTCTGCGCATCGCCCAGCAACGCCAGCAACCGCTCAGGCTGCGGATCATCCAGCACCTCGCTTAATGCCGCCCTGGCCTTGAGCAGTTTCGGCCACGGCGTGTCCAGCCCGGCATTCGACAGCCCGTAAACGCCCGGTTCCAGCATCACTGGCTCGGACTTCCGCGCATTGAAGTGCCACAGCTCATGGCTGTTGCCCAGCAGCAGGTTGAAGCCGGCATATTCCGGCGCACGTCCGACCACATCGCTCAAATAATCATCAATCGACGCATCACCGGTCAGAAACCGCGCTACCAGCTCACCTCGTGACTTGCGCGCTGGCGGTTGATGCGGATCGCGAATATTGGTCAGCGCAGCAAAGCGTCCGTGGGCGCCAATCCCCAGCCAAGTGCCGCCGGCCTCAAGATCACGTCCGGCGTGCACGTGCGGTGCTTGCGGCCATTGCGCCAGCGGCAGGCTGGGCCGGGCATAGAATTCGTCACGGTTGGCCGCGACGATCAGCGGCTGGGCATGACCCGGGCGCCAGGCGAAGACAATCAGGCACATAAGGTGGTCCTTGTGTGTTTTTTGTTCACTCTACGCAGTCGGCGTCCGTGCATCCATCGCAAGTGGAGCCGGAGGGCATGCATCCGTTACCATGCCGCTCCGGTTTTGGGGATACGTCGGGGAGACGGCCGTGGAATTTCTGCTCTATCTGGCGTTGGGCGCCTGTGCGGGCGTGCTGGCCGGGCTGTTCGGTGTCGGTGGCGGGATCATTATTGTCCCGGTACTGGTGTTCAGTTTTACCTTGCAGGGATTCGATCAGTCGATTCTGACGCACCTGGCCGTAGGGACATCGCTGGCGACCATCATCTTCACCTCGGTCAATGCCGTGCGCGAGCACCATCGACGCGGTGCGGTGCGCTGGCCGATCTTCATGTGGATGACCGTGGGCATTCTGCTGGGCGCCGGTTTCGGTGCGCTGACGGCTGAAGCGATCTCCGGGCCCAACCTGCAGAAGATCATCGGTGTGTTCGCCCTGGTAATCGCCGCGCAACTGGCGCTGGAGGTCAAACCCAAGGCCAGTCGAACGGTGCCGGGCAAACTCGGTCTGACCGTGGCCGGCAGTGTCATTGGCTGGGCCTCGGCAATTTTCGGCATTGGCGGCGGTTCGTTGACCGTGCCGTTCCTGACCTGGCGCAGCGTGCCGATGCAGCAAGCGGTGGCCACGTCGTCGGCCTGCGGTTTGCCGATCGCCGTGGCCAGTGCATTAAGTTTCATGATTCTGGGCTGGCATGATCCGTTGTTGCCGCCGCATAGTCTCGGTTTTGTCTACTTGCCGGCGCTGCTGGGCATCGCCCTGACCAGCATGGTCTTCGCCCGTCTCGGCGCGCGTCTGGCGCACAAGTTGTCGCCGCGCTTGCTGAAACGGCTGTTCGCCGCTTTGCTGTTCTGCGTGGGGCTGAATTTCCTGCTCTGATCGTCTGGGTCAGAACAGGCCGCAATCCTGGCTTAATCCTGAGGTGGCAGCGTCGCCCGGGAATTTTGGTTTCAACTCTAACGAGGAGTCGCAATGCTGCCTTACCCGCAGATCGACCCGGTGGCCCTGGCCATCGGTCCGCTGAAAATCCACTGGTACGGCCTGATGTACCTCGTCGGCATCGGCGGCGCATGGCTGCTGGCGTCGAGCCGGCTTAACCGTTTCGACCCGACCTGGACCAAGGAGAAGCTCTCCGATCTGGTGTTCTGGCTGTCGATGGGGGTGATTGTCGGTGGACGTCTGGGCTATGTGCTGTTCTACGACCTGAGCGCCTACCTCGCCAACCCGACGCTGATTTTCGAAGTGTGGAAGGGCGGCATGTCGTTCCACGGCGGTTTCATCGGTGTGATGCTCGCCGCGCTGTGGTTCGGCAAGCGTAACGGCAAGACGTTCTTCCAGCTGATGGACTTCGTCGCGCCGATGGTGCCGATCGGCCTGGGTGCCGGGCGTATCGGCAACTTCATCAACGCCGAGCTGTGGGGCAAGCCGACCGACGTGCCGTGGGCGATGATCTTCCCGCCGTTCAGCGATCCGGCGCAGTTGCCGCGCCACCCGTCGCAGCTGTACCAGTTCGCGCTCGAAGGCGTCGCGCTGTTCCTGATCCTGTGGTTGTTCTCGCGCAAGCCGCGTCCGACCATGGCGGTATCGGGCATGTTCGCGCTGTTCTACGGCATCTTCCGTTTCATCGTCGAGTTCGTCCGCGTGCCGGACGCGCAACTGGGCTATCTGGCCTGGGGCTGGCTGACCATGGGTCAGGTTCTTTGCGTACCGATGGTGCTTGCCGGTCTGTACTTGATCTGGCTGGCTTATCATCGCGCCCCGGCAGCGCCAGCGGCGGCCGTATAAATTCGAATCCCGGGGGCGACGGCCCCCGGGTTCAAGGACACAGGTAACTCATGAAGCAATATCTCGAACTGGTCTCGCACGTCATCCAGAACGGCACCAAACAGGCCAACCGCACCGGCATCAACACCATCAGTTTCCCGGGGGCGATGCTGCGTTTCGATCTGCAGGAAGGTTTCCCGGCGATCACCACCCGCAAGATGGCCTTCAAGTCGGCCATCGGCGAGATGTGCGGCTTTCTGCGTGGCGTGAACAACGCCGCTGAATTCCGGGCGCTGGGCTGCAAGGTCTGGGACCAGAACGCCAACGAAAACGCGCAGTGGCTGGCCAACCCGTTCCGCCAGGGCGACGATGACCTCGGCGAAATCTACGGCGTGCAATGGCGCAAGTGGCCGGCGTACAAGCAGATCCCGTTGAGCAACACCGCCGCGATCGAACAAACCTTGAGCAACGGCTACAAGCAGATCGCTCAGGGCGAAGAAGACGGCCAGGCCTACGTGGTGCTGTACAAAGCCATCGATCAGGTGCGCCAGTGTGTCGACACGATCATCAAGGACCCGGGCAGCCGCCGTATCCTGTTCCACGGCTGGAACTGCGCCCAACTCGATGAAATGGCCCTGCCGCCGTGCCATCTGCTGTACCAGTTCCACCCGAACGTCGAGACCAAAGAGATCTCCCTGACCCTCTACATCCGTTCCAACGATCTGGGTCTGGGCACGCCGTTCAACCTCACCGAAGGCGCCGCGCTGCTGAGCCTGATCGGTCGCCTGACCGGCTACACGCCGCGCTGGTTCACCTATTTCATCGGTGATGCGCACGTCTACGAGAACCACCTCGACATGCTCAACGAACAGCTCAAGCGCGAGCCGTTCGCCATGCCGAAGCTGAAAATCTCGGATCGTGTGCCGGAGTTTGCCAAGACGGGCGTGTACCAGCCGGAATGGCTGGAGCTGGTGGAGCCGAGCGACTTCTCGCTGGAAGGTTATGAGCACCACGCGCCGATGACCGCGCCGATGGCGGTCTGACAAGCAATACGCAGTCCCCCTATGTAGGAGCTGCCGAAGGCTGCGATCTTTTGATCTTATAAACAGCAAGATCAAAAGATCGCAGCCTTCGGCAGCTCCTACATCAGGTTTGGAGTGTTCTCAATGACCGTGACTACGGCCTACATGGGAATGCTCAACTTCCGTCGCCACAACCCCGCCACTCACCTCCAGCCGCTGCAAAATCCCGCACTGATCCGCCCCCGGCCCTTCGCCACAGCGTTGGCGCAGTTCGAGCAGTTGTGTCTGTAACGCCAGCAACCCGTCAATTCGTGCCTTCACATGCTGGATGTGCTCGTCGATCAGCGCATTCACGCTTTCGCACTGGTCCTGCGGGCTGTCGCGCAAGGTCAGCAGGCTGCGGATCTCTTCGAGGGTCATGTCGAGGGTGCGGCAGTTGCGAATGAAGGTCAGGCGTTCGGCGTGGGCCTGGGTGTAGACGCGGTAGTTGCCATCGCTGCGCGCAGGTTCCGGCAGCAGGTTTTCGCGCTCGTAATAGCGGATGGTTTCCACCGCGCAGTCGGTGAGTTTCGCCAGTTCTCCGATCTTCATGAACGCCATCTCCAAAAGGTGCTTGACCCTATAGTGGCTACAGGGTCTTTACTTGGCAACAGGCACCTTCATGGACGCGACCAATGAGCGATTCTCAGCACATCCACAAGCCCGGCGACGGGCACGATCATGGCCACAGCCATAAATTGCAGCCCGTGCATAAGCACGACCACGGCGGCGATGCCTGCTGCGCATCGAAAGCTGCGGCACCAGCACGGGTGCAACTGAGCGAGGCGCAAAGCGCCGACGCCCGGCTGAGCAGCTTCCGCATCGAGGCGATGGACTGCCCGACCGAGCAGACGCTGATCCAGAACAAGCTCAGCAAACTGGCCGGCGTGGAGCAGCTGGAATTCAACCTGATCAACCGCGTGCTCGGCGTGACCCACACGCTGTCGAACACCGCGCCGATCACTGAGGCGATCACGTCCTTGGGCATGCACGCCGAGCCTTTGGAGGCAGGCGTCGAAGCGCCAGCCCCGGCGCCAGTGAAAAAACACTGGTGGCCATTGGCGCTGTCCGGTGTCGGTGCGCTGGCTGCCGAAGTCATCCATTTCACCAACGCCGCGCCGACCTGGGTGGTGGCGATCATTGCGCTGGTGTCGATTCTCAGCGGCGGCCTGACCACTTACAAAAAGGGCTGGATCGCCCTGAAGAACCTCAATCTCAACATCAACGCGCTGATGAGCATCGCCGTGACCGGTGCCATCCTCATCGGCCAGTGGCCGGAAGCGGCGATGGTGATGTTCCTGTTCACCGTGGCTGAGTTGATCGAAGCGCGCTCGCTGGATCGTGCGCGCAACGCCATCAGCGGTCTGATGCAGATGACGCCGGAACAGGCCACCGTACAGCAGGCCGACGGCAACTGGGTCGAACAGGAGGTTAAAAGCGTCGAACTGGGTGCCCGCGTGCGGGTAAAACCCGGTGAGCGCATTGCGCTGGACGGCGAAGTGGTCAGCGGCAGTTCGACCATCGACCAGGCGCCGATCACCGGCGAAAGCCTGCCGGTGGAAAAAACGGTGGGCGACAAAGTCTTCGCCGGCACCATCAACCAGGCCGGCTCGCTGGAATACACGGTGACTGCGGCGGCGAATAACTCGACCCTGGCGCGTATTATTCACGCCGTCGAACAGGCTCAAGGCGCGCGCGCTCCGACCCAACGCTTCGTCGATCAATTCTCGAAAATCTATACCCCAGTGGTGTTCGTCCTGGCGCTGGCCGTGGCGATCATCCCGCCGCTGTTCATGGGCGCGGTGTGGTTCGACTGGATCTACCGCGCGCTGGTGTTGCTGGTGGTGGCGTGCCCGTGTGCGCTGGTGATTTCCACCCCGGTGACCATCGTCAGCGGCCTCGCGGCGGCGGCGCGCAAAGGCATTCTGGTCAAGGGCGGCGTTTATCTGGAGGGCGGTTTCAAGCTCGACTACCTGGCGCTGGACAAGACCGGCACCATCACCCACGGCAAACCGGTGCAGACCGATTACCTGTCGCTGGATCCGACCGCCGACGCCACAGCCCCGGCGATTGCCGCCGCGCTGGCCGGTCGCTCCGACCACCCGGTGTCGCTGGCGATCGCCAATGCGGCGGTGGATCAAAACCTCGCGGCGCTGAGTGTGGATAACTTCGAAGCGCTGGCCGGGCGTGGTGTGAAGGGGCAGGTCAACGGCCAGACCTACCACTTGGGCAACCACCGTCTGGTCGAAGAGCTGGGGCTGTGCTCGCCGCAACTGGAAGAAAAACTGTTCGCGCTGGAGAAGCAGGGCAAGTCGGTGGTGCTGCTGCTCGACAGCTCCGGCCCGTTGGCGCTGTTTGCCGTGGCCGACACGGTCAAGGAAACCAGCCGCGAAGCGATCCGCCAGTTGCACGCGCTGGGCGTGAAAACCCTGATGCTCACCGGCGACAACGTGCACACCGCGCAGGCCATCGCGGCGCAGGTCGGCATCGATCAGGCCAAGGGTGACTTGTTGCCAACTGACAAACTCCAGGCCATCGAAGAACTTTACGGCAAGGGCCATCGGGTCGGCATGGTCGGCGACGGCATCAACGACGCCCCGGCACTGGCCCGCGCCGAGATCGGTTTCGCCATGGCGGCGGCCGGTACCGATACCGCGATTGAAACCGCCGATGTCGCCCTGATGGACGACGATCTGCGCAAAATCCCGGCATTCATCAGTCTGTCGCGCGACACCGCCAGCATCCTGAAACAGAACATCGCGTTGGCGCTGGTGATCAAGGCTATCTTTCTTGGGGTAACCTTCGCCGGGCTCGCCACCATGTGGATGGCGGTGTTCGCTGACATGGGTGTGAGCCTGTTGGTGGTGTTCAACGGCTTGCGCCTGCTGCGCAAGTAAACGATGAGGGATGGTTGTGCTGAGTGCCGAGCTGAAAGCGTTTTACATGGTCGCCCGCCTGGGCAGCATCACGCTGGCAGCGAAGAAACTCGGCCTCAGCCAACCCACCGTGACCACGCAGATCCGTAATCTGGAAAGCCAGTATTCGGTGGAGCTGTTCTACCGTGGCGGTCGGCGCTTGAGCGTCAGCGATGAGGGCGCGCGGTTGCTGCCGATGGTCAAGGCGTTGTTGCAGCAGGAGGCCGACATCGAGTTCTTCCTGCGCAACAGCGGTCAGGTGCAGGGCACGCTGCGCATCGCCGCCACCGCGCCGTATTACATTCTCGATCTGGTCAAGACCTTCCGCGAGCGCCTGCCGCAGGTGGAAGTGTCGGTGGAAATCGGCAACTCGCAGCAAGTGCTCGAAGCGCTGGAGGATTACCGGGTGGACGTCGCCGCCTCGTCGCAGTTGCTTGAGGATTCGCGGCTGATTCGCCGGGTGCTGGGCACTGATCCGCTGGTGCTGGCGGTGCATCGCAATCATCCGCTGGCGGCGCAGGAGCATGTGGCATTGAGCGCACTGGCCGGGCATACCTTGCTGATGCGCGAATCCGGTTCGACCACCCGGCGTCTCACCGAAGAGCTGCTGGCCAGCGCCGGGGTCAGTTTCGGCCCGTTGCTGGAGATCGGCAGCCGCGAGTCGATCCGCGAGGCGGTGTTGCGCAACATCGGCATCAGCATCATTGCCCGCCAGGAAGTGCCGCATGACCCGCAGTTGCGGGTGCTGACCATCGAAAATGCGCCGCAGATTCCCGAGTATCTGTATTGCCTCAAGGAGAGGAAGGGCGCGCGGTTGCCGGCGGCGTTCCTGGGGTTGGCCCAAGAGATGTCCCCGGCTTGAAGATCAAAAGATCGCAGCCTTCGGCAGCTCCTACAGGGGGACGCATTCCAATGTAGGAGCTGCCGAAGGCTGCGATCTTTTGATCTCCAACCAAAATCCCCAAATACCACTATCACCAGTTTTTGCCTCACTGCCACATGACGGACGCATTACAACTCTAGGATTGACCCCATCTGCTTGATGAGGTCTGTCCCATGAATCCTGCCATCGCAACTGCCCTGACCAACCCCGGTGCGCCGATGAAAGTGCGCGGCGTGCAGAAGCGCTTCGGCGCGTTCACCGCGCTGGATAACGTCTCTCTCGATGTCGCCGCCGGTGAACTGGTGTGCCTGCTCGGCCCGTCGGGCTGCGGCAAGACTACGTTGCTGCGCTGCATCGCCGGGCTGGAGAAGCAGGACAGCGGCGAGTTGTACCTCGGTGATCGCGACGTCTCGCACCTGGCGCCGCAGGCCCGGGACTACGGCATTCTGTTTCAGTCCTACGCGCTGTTCCCCAATCTGACCGTCGAAGCGAACATTGCCTACGGCCTCGCCGGCAGCGGTCGCGACGAAGTGCGCCGCCGCGTCGGTCAGATGCTGGAACTGGTCGGCCTCACCGGCAGTGAGAAAAAGTACCCCGGCCAATTGTCCGGCGGCCAACAGCAGCGGGTGGCACTGGCGCGAGCTCTGGCCCCGGCACCGTCGCTGCTGTTGCTCGATGAGCCGATGTCGGCGCTGGACGCCCGAGTGCGCGAGCATCTGTGCACCGAACTGCGCCAACTGCAACGCAACCTCGGCATCACCACCCTGATGGTCACCCACAATCAGGACGAAGCTATGCTGATGGCCGACCGCATCGCCGTGATGAACAACGGCCGCGTCGAGCAGTACGCCACCCCGCAGGAAATCTACAACCGCCCGGCCACGCCGTTCGTGGCCGAGTTTGTCGGGCAGGGTAACTGGCTGCCGTTCCAGCGCAGCAGCGCCAGTCACGCCCGGGTTGGCGGGATGGACGTGCGTCTGGCCGATGGCAGCGTCAGCGGCGCCTCGGGCCGACTGTTCTGCCGCCCGGAAGCAATCAACGTCAATCCCGTGGTGCATGAAGAAAACCTGTTCCCGGCCAAGGTTCGCGAGATCACCTTCCTCGGCAACCGCTGCCGCATGAGCTTCGAACTCGATCAACTGCCGGGCCACGCACTGCTCGCCGAACTGGCGCCGGAAGCCATGCCGCGCCTCGGCGCGCAGCAGATCATGGTCGCCTTGCCGCCGCGCAGCCTGCAGGTGTTTGCCTGATGAACAGCAACCTCGCGCTGCCGCTACCGCACAAGCAGGTGCGGCAGACTTCCCGTGCCGAACTTGGCGACCGCATCTTTGTGGTCGGCGGCAAACTCCTGCTGCTGGTATTGCTTGGCGTCGCCGTGCTGCTGCCGTTGCTGGCGATCTTCTGGCGCGGCTTCAGCAGCGAGGCTGGGCAGGGCGGTGGCTGGCTCGCCGCGAAGGAGTTGGTGAGTAGCGACAATTTCCACTGGCTGCTCGGCAACAGCCTGAAAGTTTCCCTCAGCGTGGCGGCCATCGTCGTACCGCTGGCCTACCTGTTTGCCTACGCCTTGCAACGCACGCTGATTCCGGCCAAGGGTATCTGGCGCGGGATTTCCCTGCTGCCGCTGATGGCGCCGTCGATGCTGCCGGGGATCGCGCTGGTCTATCTGTTCGGCAACCAGGGCATGCTGCGCGGGCTGCTCTCGGACAACATCTACGGGTTCTGGGGGATTGTGCTGGGTGAGGTGATTTACACCTTTCCGCATGCGCTGATGATTCTGCTGTCGGCGCTGTCTCTGGCCGATGCGCGGCTGTTCGATGCCGCATCGAGCATGGGCGCCAGCCCTGCCAAAGCGTTCCGCAGCATCACCTGGCCGGCGACCCGTCAGGCGGTGTTCGCCGCGTTCTGTCTGGTGTTCACCCTGACCATCACCGATTTCGGCGTGCCGGTGGTGGTGGGTGGCGACTATCAAGTGCTGGCGCTGGAAGCCTACAAAGCCGTGGTCGGCCAGCAGCAGTTCGGTCGCGGGGCGTTGATCGGCATGGTGCTGTTGTTGCCGGCGCTGTTCAGCTTCGGCGTCGATGCCTGGTTGCGCCGCCGGCATGGCGACTCCATGAGTGGCCGCGCGCAAGTGTTCAAACCAGCACCGTCGAAACGGCGTGATGCCTGCTACCTGGCGATTGTCCTGCTGATCAGCGCGGCGCTGTTGTTGGTGTTCGGCATGGCGGTGTTCTCGTCGCTGGTGAAGTTCTGGCCATACAACCTGTCGTTGTCGCTCAACCACTACCAGTTCAACGAAACCGCCGGCGGTGGCTGGCTGGCCTACAGCAACAGCTTGAAGATGGCGCTGGGCACGGCGCTGATCGGCAGCGTATTGATCTTCACCGGCGCTTACCTGATGGAGAAAACCCGCAGCCAACGCGGCCTCAACCTGACGTTGCGCATGCTCAGTTTCATCCCGATGGCGGTGCCGGGGCTGGTGCTCGGTCTGGGTTACGTCTTCTTCTTCAACCTTACCGGCAACCCGTTGCACGTGCTGTACGGGACGATGACGCTGCTGATCGTCTGCACCATTGCTCACTATTTGACCACCGCGCAAATGACCGCGACCACCGCACTGCGCCAACTCGACGCCGAGTTCGAAGCCGCCGCGCTGTCGCTCAAGGCGCCGCTGTACCGCCATTACCTGCGCGTCACCGTGCCGATCTGCCTGCCGGCGTTGCTGGACATCGTGCGCTACCTGTTCGTCTCGGCGATGACCACGGTTTCCGCAGCGATCTTCCTCTACAGCCCCGACACCATCCTCGCGGCGGTCGCGGTGCTCAACATGGATGACGCCGGCAACGTCGGCGGCGCGGCGGCGATGTCGACCCTGATTCTGTTCACCTCGGCGGGCGTGTCCTTGCTGCTGGCGTGGGCTTCGCGCGGCTTGCTGCGCCGTTCTCAGGCCTGGCGGCAAACCGCGCCGGGTCACTGATTTGCCCCTTCAATTGCCCCTCAACTCAAAGACAGGAAAACGATCATGTTCAAGCCTATGGCCCTGGCCGCTGCTGTGCTCGCGACTTTCAGCCTGAATGCCTTCGCGGCAAAAACCGAGTTGACGGTGTACACCGCCCTCGAAGCTGAGCAACTGACCGCTTACAAAGCTGCGTTCGAAAAGGCCAATCCGGACGTCGAGATCAAGTGGGTGCGTGATTCCACCGGGATCATCACCGCCAAACTGCTGGCCGAAAAGGCCCGCCCGCAGGCTGACGCGGTGTGGGGCCTGGCCGCTTCGAGTCTGGCGATCCTCGACCAGCAAGGCATGCTGCAGAGCTACGCGCCGAAGGATCTGGGCAAGATCGGCGCCAACTACCGCGACGCCGCCAACCCGCCAGCCTGGGTCGGCATGGACGTGTGGGCCGCGACCATTTGCTTCAACACCGTGGAAGCCGAGAAGCAGGGTTTGACCAAGCCCGTGAGTTGGCAGGACCTGACCAAGCCTGAGTACAAAGGCAAGATCGTCATGCCGAATCCGGCGTCGTCCGGTACCGGTTTCCTCGACGTCAGCGCCTGGCTGCAAACCTTCGGCGAGAAGCAGGGCTGGGCCTACATGGACGGTCTGCACCAGAACATCGGCCAGTACGTTCACTCCGGCTCCAAGCCGTGCAAACTGGCGGCGGCGGGCGAATTCCCGATCGGCATTTCCTTTGAATACCCGGCGGTACAGCTCAAACGCCAGGGCGCGCCGCTGGACATCATCCTGCCGAAGGAAGGCCTGGGCTGGGAGATCGAAGCCACTGCCGTGATCAAAGGCACCCCGCATGAAGACGCGGCGAAGAAACTCGCGGACTTCTCCGCCAGCGCCGAGGCGATGGACCTGTACAAGGAAAACTTCGCCGTCCTCGCCCAGCCGGGTATCGCCAAGCCGCAGACCGAACTGCCGGCCGACTACGAGCAGCGCCTGATCAAGAACGACTTCGCCTGGGCCTCGAAGAACCGCGACGAGATCCTCACCGAGTGGCGCAAGCGCTATGACGGCAAGTCCGAGAAAGTGGTCGCGAAATAACTGACTCACACATCCTGTGGCGAGGGAGCTTGCTCCCGCTGGAGCGCGAAGCGGTCCCGAATTCTGCAAACGAGTAGGGTCAGGCACTCCGCGTCTGCTGAATTAACGACTGCTGCGCAGCCGGGCGGGAGCAAGCTCCCTCGCCACAAAAACGGGATTGCCTGTATGACACAACACCAAGACCTGCTCATCGTCGGCGCCGGCATCCTCGGCCTGTCCCACGCCTACGCCGCCGCCAAGCGTGGCCTCAAGGTCAGCGTTTTCGAACGCACCGCCACGCCCCTCGGCGCCTCGGTGCGCAACTTCGGCCAGGCGCTTGTCACCGGCCAGCCACCCGGCCCGATGCTCGAGCTGGCCAAGGCCAGCCGCGAGATCTGGGGTGACTGGGCGCAACTCGCCGGTCTGCAGATCAAGCGCAACGGCTCCTACCTGTTCGCCCGCACCGAAGCTGAAGAGCACTTGCTGGAAGCCTTCTGCGCCGGTCGCGCCGTGGAACACGGCTATAACGTCGACTTGCTGCGCGGCGCCGCATTGCGCGACCTGTACAACGGCCAGTTCAGCCACCACCGCGCCGCGTTGCACGGCATGGACGATCAACAGTTGTATTCGCGCGAAGCGATTCCGGCACTGATCGACTACCTGCGCCGTGACCTCGGTGTGGAGTTTCATTTCTCCACGCTGGTGCGTGACGTCGAGCCGGGGCGCCTGCAAAGCACCGCCGGCAGCTTCACGGCGAAGCAGATCATCGTCTGCTCCGGCCACGATTATCAGACCTTGCTGGCCGAGCCGATTGCCGCGCTCAACCCGCAAATCTGCCGCCTGCAGATGCTCCGCGCCAAACCGCAGATCGAACTGAATCTGCAACACGCCTTGCTCACCGGTTTGAGCTGCGTGCACTACGGCGCTTTCGCCGATTTACCGCAAGCGGCAGCGGTGCAGGCGCAGATCCTGCGCGAGCAACCGCACCTGCATGACAACGGCATTCACCTGCTGATCAGCCCGATCCCTTACGGCGAGCTGATCATCGGCGACTCGCACCATTACGACAGCGATCCGTCGCCGTTCAATGCCGAGCAAGTGGACGACTGGATGCTGGAACTGGCCGAGCAGACGCTGGGCTGCAAAGTGCAAGTGCTTGAGCGCTGGCAGGGCGTCTACGGTGCCCGTGGGCCGGGGCCGTTTTCGTTCCTGCGCCCGGCACCGGGTTTGAGTGTGGCGCTGATGCACACCGGCGTCGGCATGAGCGTCGGCCCGGCCATGGCTGAACGCAATGTGGCGCAATTGCTGGAGGAAATGTGATGGCGGGGCATGCGCAAGTCGTTGACCGGGTGTTTGCGCTGTATGAACGCTTTGGTGCCAGTGATTACATCGGCGAGCCGGTGTCGCAGATCGAACACATGTCTCAGGCAGCGCAGTTGGCGATGACTGAAGGCTTTGATGATGAAGTGGTGCTCGCCGCGTTTTTCCACGACATCGGCCATTTGTGTGCCGAAGGTGCCGAGAACATGGGCGGTTATGGCGTGGTCAGCCATGAACGGCTGGGCGCGGATTATTTGCGTGAGGCCGGGTTCAGCGAGCGCATGGCGCGGTTGGTGGAATATCACGTGCAGGCCAAGCGCTATCTGACGCTACGTGAACCGGGGTATTTCGAGCGCTTGAGTGAGGCGAGTCGCCGGACCCTGGCGTATCAGGGCGGGGTGATGACCGAGGCCGAGGCGGATGCGTTTGCGCGTGATCCGCTGTGTGCCGTGAGTTTGCGGATGCGGCAGTGGGATGAGTTGGCGAAGGAGAGGGCGGTGCCGGTGATGGACCTTGGGCTACTGAAGGAGAAAGCGGCCCGGCTGCTGAACGTTTGAGTCTCTGGACTGAGTTGCGGCTATCGCGAGCAGGCTCACTCCTACAAGATGAGCACGATCCATTGTAGGAGTGAGCCTACTCGCGATGGCGCCAGATCAAGCGCTACAAATCTTCAGCCAAAGACTCAATCTGCTCCTGCCGCTCCGCCTGATTCAACTTCGGATGCGGATTGAGCGAAGACCACTGCGGATGCGCCCGCGCCTTGCTCAGCGCCTCGGGCAACTTGCCCTCGCGCCAGGTCTTGTCCTGTGGTGTTGCGACCTGAACCGCGTCCATCGCCGCATGCCCGCGAGCATTCAATGCCTGAAGCAATTGCCGTTGGCGCAACGCCAACAACCGCAACACCCCGTCATCCACCGTCAATTCCCGCTGCCCTTTGATCTTGCCCAGCAAGCGACTGCCATAACTGCGCGCGGTTTGCAGGGCGCCGCCGGCAATCGCACCGGCCAATGCGGCGGCGCCGAGGGTAATCCCACCCACCAGCAAATCCACGCCAGCTCCCGCCGCTGCGCCGGCAGCAATGCCGCCACCGACGCGCACGCCGAGTTGCTTCAAGGTTTCCGGGTTGAACAAGTCATCGCCCCAGCGCCCGTCGAGCAACGGCAAGTCACTGGCCGCCGCATCCTGCGGGCGAAACGCGTAGAGCTTGAGCAGCGCCTCGACGCATTTCTGCTCACGCTGACGCACGGCTTTGCGCAGTTCGCTGATGGCTTGCTGTTCCTGCTCGGCCTCGCTGACCACACTGCGCCGACACGCGGCGCAATCGATCAGTAACTCGGCGATCAAGCGCGCCGCACTTTGCTGGCGCGCCAAGCGCTGGGCCTGTTGATCGGCGATCAGCCGTTCCAGTTGCGGCCGGGCGTTTTCCAGCAGCAGTGCGAGGCTTTCGTACAGCCGCCGCTCGCCATCCTCCGGCGGTGCAACGCTGTCGAAACGTACCAGTGCGTGCAGACCCAACCGCGCCAACGCCTCACGCCAGTCCGGCTCGCGGTGGTTGGCGCTGCTGACAAAATTCAGCACCGGCAGCAGCGGTTTGCCGCAACTGGCGAGCACTTCCAGTTCGTCACGGTACTTGGCCAGCACCGGCTCGCGGGCGTCGATCACATACAGGCCCGCGTCGGAGGCGAGCAGTTGCCGCAGCACCTTGGCTTCCTGTTCGAAACGCTGGCGCGCCTCGCTGCCGTCGAGAAACCGCGCCAGCCGCGCCGGGCCGTCGAGGCGTTCACCGGGACGTTCCAGACGTTCAAGGAAATCCAGCAGGGCGATGGCGTCTTCCAGCCCCGGTGTGTCGTAGAGATCGAGCAGCGGCTCGCCGTCCACCGATAACCGCGCGCCTTCGACATGCCGGGTGGTGCTCGGCCGGTGCGAGACTTCGCCGAAACCGACGTCGCGGGTCAGGGTGCGCAGCAGCGAGGTTTTGCCGACGTTGGTGTGGCCGACCACTGCGAGTTTCAGCGGCGCTTTCCGGGCATCAGTCATGACCGCTCTCCAGCCAGTTCAACGGTGCGCAATCGGCAAACTCCAGCTCAAGCTGTTGCAGCGCCACATGCCAGTCGCCGAGGCGGGCGCTGTCCAGCGCCTCACCGGGTGGCGCCTGCAGCAGCCAGACGCGGGTGGCGCTGGCGTTACGCGCCAGTTCGGCGATCAGCGCGAGGCTGCCGCGATCCGGCGAGCGCCGTGGATCGCAGGCGATCAGCAGGCGCGCCGGGGGGAAGCGGCTGAGTTGTTCGAGCAGTTTGTGCCGCGATTCACGGCTGTCGAGGATGCCGGCGTTACTCACGGTTTTCGGCAGGGCCGGTGGCCACGGGCGCTGGTCGTCGAGTTCGATGGCCACCAGCAGGGCGCCGTCGCTGGCGTGTGCGCTGACGTGGCTTTCGACCCGATGCAGTTGCTCCGGCGCCGCGTCATTGACGCCGAGGCGTTCGCTGGTCGGCATCAGCCGTTCGCGTAACTGGGCGTAGCCGGGCAGGTTCAGGTCCAGGCTCAGCGCTGCTTTGCCACGACGCCAGCGCCAGAAACAAAAGACGGCCAGCAGCAGGCGCGGCAACACGCCGTAAACCACCAGCACACCGACCAGCCAGGTTGCCCAGGCCTGCCGCGCGCTTTCGATGTCCAGCGCGCCATTGCCGCTGGCGCGGATCATCTCCACGGTCGGCACGTTGAAGCCGAGCAGCGCCGGCAGCGCGCCGAGGGCCTGGGTCATGTTGATAAACGTGTCGGCGCTGAGAATGGTGGTTTCCCAGACGAAGCCGTAGCGCCGCGTCGCCATCAGCGTCAGCAACAGCACCAGCGCGCTGAGCATCGCCAGCAGCCACAAGCCGTTGACCAGAGTGCCGAGCGCCCAGCGATTGAGCTTTTTGCGTTGCAGCATCAGCAGCAGGGCCGGCGCCAGTTGTGCGGCTTTGGCATCCCGGGCGAATTTTTCGCTGAGCCACAGCCACAAGCGGCCAAGGGTGGCGCCGTGTTCGCCGGCAAACATCAGCCCCAGCGCCCAGCTCAGCAGCAGAATCAGGTTCAGCCCGAGCAGGCTGCCCAACGCCCAGAACACATTGACCGGTATCTGGCTCAGCGCGGCGAAGGCCAGACCGGCGCCGCTCAGCACTGCGAAGACCATCAGCAGCACCAGCGCCAGACGGGCGCCTTGCAGCCAGTGAGTGAGCGCAGCGCTCAGTCCGTCGCGCTCGGCCAGCCATGCCGCGCGGCGTTGAATGCGGCTCGGCAGATCGCCACCGGCCGCGCGGGCCAGACGATTGGCTTCCAGATCCTCCAGGGGACCTGCGTGTTCCTCGCGCAGGCGGATGGTTTCGGTCAGCCAGAGGTTTTGCAGTGGAGTCAGTTGTGTCACGCGGCATCCCGTCGCTCAATTGAGCCGTGAGCATAACCGCTGTGGCGCTTATCGGGTCAAGCGAGGCTCTGGTATCCTCGCCGGCATGACTAAATCACTTCCCCTCAGCCTGATCGCAGCCCTCGGTGAAAACCGTGTGATCGGCGTCGACAACAGCATGCCCTGGCACCTGCCGGGGGACTTCAAATACTTCAAGGCCACGACCCTCGGCAAGCCGATCATCATGGGCCGCAAGACCTGGGATTCCCTCGGCCGTCCGCTGCCGGGCCGGTTGAACATCGTGGTCAGCCGTCAGGCCGATCTGGTGCTGGAAGGGGCAGAGGTCTATCCGTCGCTGGAAGCTGCGGTGGTTCGCGCCGAGGAGTGGGCGAAAGCGCAGGGCGTCGATGAGTTGATGCTGATTGGCGGGGCGCAGTTGTATGCGCAAGGGCTGGCGCAGGCCGATCGTCTGTATCTGACCCGTGTGGCGCTGAGCCCGGACGGCGATGCGTGGTTTCCGGAGTTCGATCTGAACCAGTGGAAGCTGGTGTCGAATTTGCCGAATCCGGCGGAAGGCGATAAGCCGGCGTACAACTTCGAAGTTTGGGAAAAAGCCTAAATTGTGGCGAGGGAGCTTGCTCCCGACGGCGTGCGCAGCAGGCCCAATATGTTGGGGTCGCTTCGCGACCCAGCGGGAGCAAGCTCCCTCGCCACAAGATTTTGTTGCGGTTAAGCCTGAGCAAGCTCCGCATGCTCATCGGCATCCAGCAGTGCTTTATCCGTCTGCTGCATCACCTGACTGGTAATCGCACCGGCCGTGATCGAACCACTCACGTTCAACGCCGTACGGCCCATGTCGATCAGCGGCTCCACCGAAATCAGCAGCGCCACCAGTGACACCGGCAAGCCCATCGCCGGCAGCACGATCAGCGCGGCAAACGTCGCGCCGCCACCGACACCGGCCACACCGGCCGAACTCAGGGTCACAATCGCCACCAGCGTCGCGATCCACAGCGGATCCAGCGGGTTGATGCCCACCGTTGGCGCAACCATCACCGCCAGCATTGCCGGGTACAGGCCGGCGCAGCCGTTCTGGCCGATAGTCGCGCCAAACGAAGCGGCGAAACTCGCCACCGACTGCGGAATCCCCAGGCGACGGGTCTGCGCTTCAATGCTCAGCGGAATGCTGGCGGCGCTGGAACGGCTGGTGAACGCGAACGTCAGCACTGGCCAGATCTTGCGGAAGAAGCGCAGCGGGTTGATCCCGGCGGCCGACACCAGCAGGCCATGCACCACGAACATCAGGCCCAGGCCGAGGTACGAGACCACGACGAAACTGCCGAGCTTGATGATGTCCTGCAGGTTGGAGCCGGCGACCACTTTGGTCATCAGCGCCAGTACGCCGTACGGGGTCAGTTTCATCACCAGACGCACCAGACGCATCACCCAGGCTTGCAGGGTGTCGATGGCGTTGATCACTTTCTGACCTTTTTCCACGTCATCCTTGAGCAGCTGCAGTGCGGCAACCCCCAGGAACGCGGCGAAAATCACCACGCTGATGATCGAGGTCGGCTTGGCCCGGGCCAGGTCGGCGAACGGGTTCTGCGGAATGAACGAGAGCAATAGCTGCGGCACGTTCAGGTCGGCAACCTTGCCGGCGTAGTCGGTCTGAATGGTTTGCAGACGGGCCATTTCCTGGGTGCCGGCGACCAGACCTTCAGCGGTGAGGCCGAACAGGTTGGTCAGGCCGATACCGATCAGCGCCGCAATTGCGGTGGTGAATAGCAAGGTGCCGATGGTCAGGAAGCTGATCTTGCCCAACGACGACGCGTTGTGCAGACGGGCGACCGCGCTGAGGATCGAGGCAAATACCAGCGGGATGACGATCATTTGCAGCAACTGCACGTAACCGTTGCCGACCAGATCGAACCAGCCGATCGAGGCTTTCAGCACCGGGTTGCCGGCACCGTAAATGCTGTGCAGGGCGACACCGAACGCCACGCCCAGAGCCAGCGCGAGCAGGACTTTTTTCGCCAGGCTCCAAGTGGTATGGCGGGTTTGCGCCAGACCGAAGAGCAGGACGAGGAACACCAGCAGATTGAGGATCAGCGGCAGATTCATGAAGACTCCGATAAGACTTGTGCCAGTCGCATTCTTGGGCAACTGCGAACCGGCAAGCCTAACAGGTTGATTTCCAATGAATTAATACCGAAATCGCAGGTCGTCCGTCGTTTTTGGAATAAGCACTTGTCGCTCTCGGCAATGCAATTGGCGTTGAGGAGACGTAAGCGGTCGCTGACAGACGAGGACTGTCACACTTATTTGTTAGCGTCGATGTCTTTCAGTCAGGGAGAAAACGCCGATGAAGTTCGCACCGAAAATGCTCGCTGTGGTTCTGGGTTTGGGGTTGGCCGCTCACGCATTCGCCACCGATCTTAAACACTGGCCGGCAGATCAGGCCAAGGCACTGGATGCGATGATCGCGGCCAACGCCAACAAGGGTAACTACGCGGTGTTCGACATGGACAACACCAGTTACCGCTACGACCTCGAGGAGTCGTTGCTGCCGTTCATGGAAAACAAGGGCCTGATCACCCGCGACAAGCTCGACCCCTCCCTGAAACTGATGCCGTTCAAGGACACCGCCGACCACAAGGAAAGCCTGTTCAGTTACTACTATCGCCTGTGCGAAGTCGACGACATGGTCTGCTACCCATGGGTGGCGCAGGTGTTTTCCGGCTTCACTCTCAAGGAACTCAAAGGTTACGTTGATGAGCTGATGGCCTCGGGCAAACCGGTGCCGACCACGTATTACGACGGTGACGTGGTGAAGAACCTCGACGTGCAGCCGCCGAAAGTCTTCACCGGCCAGGCCGAGCTGTACAACAAGCTGATGGAGAACGGCATCGAGGTCTACGTGATGACCGCCGCCTCCGAAGAGCTGGTGCGCATGGTCGCGGCCGATCCGAAGTACGGCTACAACGTCAAACCGCAGAACGTGATCGGCGTGACCACGTTGCTGAAGAACCGCGAAACCGGCGAGCTGACCACGGCGCGCAAACAGATCACCGCCGGCAAGTATGACGAGAAGGCCAACCTCGGCCTTGAGTTGACCCCGTACCTGTGGACCCCGGCAACATGGATGGCCGGCAAGCATGCGGCGATCCTGACCTACATCGACGAGTGGAAAAAACCGGTATTGGTGGGCGGCGACACCCCGAGCAGCGACGGCTACATGCTGTTCCACGATGTGGATGTGGCCAAGGGTGGTATTCACTTGTGGGTCAACCGCAAGGACAAATACATGACGCAGCTCAACGGCATGATGGCCAAGCACGCAGCGGCGCAGGCCAAGGAAGGGTTGCCGGTGACGGCGGACAAGAACTGGGTGATCGTCAAGCCTGAAGAGATTCAGTAAGACCGAGTCGCTCCCATCGCGAGCAGGCTCACTCCTACAGGGGAACGCATTTCAATTGTAGGAGTGAGCCTGCTCGCGATGGGGTCCTCATACTCACCAACAATTCAGCCAAGCAAAAAAATGCCCCGCACTTGGCGGGGCATTTTTATTCGGCGGCTAAAACTTACAACCCGTCGAGCATCGCCTTGTTACGCACGGCACCCTTGTCGGCGCTGGTCGCCAGCAGGGCGTAGGCCTTGAGCGCGGTGGTCACTTTGCGTGGACGCTGCTCGACCGGTTTCCAGCCTTTCTTGTCCTGCTCGACCCGGCGTGCAGCCAGTTCTTCGTCGCTGACCAACAGATTGATCGAGCGGTTCGGAATGTCGATCAGCACTTTGTCGCCGTCCTGCACCAGACCGATCGCGCCACCGGCCGCAGCCTCTGGCGAAGCGTGGCCGATGGACAGACCCGAGGTGCCGCCGGAGAAGCGGCCATCGGTGAGCAGCGCACAGGCTTTGCCCAGACCTTTGGATTTCAGGTACGAGGTCGGGTAAAGCATTTCCTGCATGCCCGGGCCGCCTTTCGGGCCTTCGTAGCGAATGATGACGATGTCGCCTTCCTTCACTTCGTCGGCGAGGATGCCGCGCACCGCGCTGTCCTGGCTTTCGAAGATCTTCGCGTTGCCTTCGAAGACGTGGATCGACTCGTCGACACCGGCGGTTTTCACCACGCAGCCGTCGAGGGCAATGTTGCCGTACAACACGGCCAGGCCGCCTTCTTGCGAGTAGGCGTGTTCGAAGCTGCGGATGCAGCCGTTTTCACGGTCGTCGTCGAGGGTTTCCCAACGGGTCGACTGGCTGAACGCCGTTTGCGTCGGGATACCGGCAGGACCGGCCTTGAAGAAGTGGTGCACCGCTTCATCGGTGGTCTGGGTGATGTCCCACTTGGCGATCGCTTCTTCCATGCTGCGGCTGTGCACGGTCGGCAGGTCGGTGTGCAGCAGACCGCCACGGGCCAGCGAACCGAGGATGCTGAAGATACCGCCGGCGCGGTGCACGTCTTCCATGTGGTATTTCTGGATGTTCGGCGCGACTTTGCACAGTTGCGGCACGCTGCGCGAGAGACGGTCGATGTCGCGCAGGTCGAAATCGATCTCGGCTTCCTGGGCCGCAGCCAGCAAGTGCAGGATGGTGTTGGTCGAACCGCCCATGGCGATGTCGAGCATCATCGCGTTCTCGAACGCCTTGAAGTTGGCGATGTTACGCGGCAGCACCGACTCGTCGTTTTCGCCATAGTAACGCTTGCACAGTTCGACGATGGTGCGGCCGGCCTGCAGGAACAGCTGTTCGCGGTCGCTGTGGGTAGCGAGGGTCGAACCGTTGCCCGGCAGCGCGAGGCCCAGGGCTTCGGTCAGGCAGTTCATCGAGTTGGCGGTGAACATGCCGGAGCAGGAACCGCAGGTCGGGCAGGCGCTGCGCTCGTATTCAGCGACTTTCTCGTCAGAAGCGCTGGAGTCGGCGGCGATCACCATGGCGTCGACGAGGTCGAGGCCGTGGGACGCGAGTTTGGTTTTGCCGGCTTCCATCGGGCCGCCGGACACGAAGATCACCGGGATGTTCAGGCGCAAGGCCGCCATCAGCATGCCCGGGGTGATCTTGTCGCAGTTGGAGATGCAGACGATGGCGTCGGCACAGTGGGCGTTGACCATGTACTCGACGGAGTCGGCGATGATCTCGCGGCTTGGCAGCGAATAGAGCATGCCGTCGTGGCCCATGGCGATGCCGTCGTCCACGGCGATGGTGTTGAATTCTTTCGCGACGCCACCCGCGCGTTCGATTTCACGGGCCACCAGTTGACCGAGGTCTTTGAGGTGCACGTGGCCAGGCACGAACTGGGTGAAGGAGTTGGCAATGGCGATGATCGGCTTCTTGAAGTCGTCATCTTTCATCCCGGTGGCGCGCCACAGTGCGCGGGCGCCGGCCATGTTGCGGCCGTGGGTGGATGTTTTCGAGCGGTAATCTGGCATGGAGCACTCCGGGCGGCTAATCAGGTATCAAAAGGGAAGTGAGCTTCTATTGACGTCTGGAACACTCAGAAATGGCCGTGTGTCCTGGATGTTGCCGATGACTTTGCGGGATCGCCGCTTGCCTCAGCCTGAGCTCATAAACCCGCCGGGGGATGAATGGCGATGAATCAGCCGATTCTACACCGCTGGCGTCTGGAGGGAATGGCGCAAAGCATTGTTCCAGTGCCGACGGTGCGTGTGGCATGACGACCGGCAGGCTCAATCGCCGCTGGTGGGGGCGATGGCGCTGTTGTCGAGGACTCTGGCGCGATGGCCGATTCGCTTGTTCAACGCCAGTGCAATGCCACTGAGCAGGACAAAACAGTAGCCGAGGGTCGTTTGCAGGTTGCTCGGGCTCAGGCTGATCAACGCGCTGATCAAGCCGCCGCAGATGAAGATGATCGTGCTGCCGGCCGAGGCCGAGGTGCCGACGTTCTCCGGGAACAGGCTCATCGCCCGTGAGGTGGCCGCCGGGCGCGCAATGGTGGTGCCGGCGGTGCAGATCAGCATCGGAATCAGCACGGTGGCGGGCGAGAGCCCGAAGTGCTGCGACAGGAACAGCATCACCAGCCCTGCCAGCAGGATCAGGCTCAACCCGGCAATGATCTGTTGCGCAGAGCTGATACGCCGACTCAACAGCGCGGCGGCAATCCCGCCGACGATATAGGCCGCACCGTAGACCAGCAGGATCAGCGAGAACTCATAGGCCGACAGGTGCAGTTGATCCATGAAAATCAGCGGTGAGATGACGATGAACGAGAAGTGGCAGGCAAACGCAAACGCAGAAATGAGCCAGTAGCCGACAAATTCGAAATCGCCCATCACCCGGCGATAGGCATTGAGAAAAGTCAAAGGCGTGCTTCGGCTGCTCGGTCGGCTGTTGTCCAGAAAAAACCAGGCCTTGATCAGCACCACCGCTGCCAGTGCGGTGAACACCCAGAAACTGCCACGCCAGCCGAGGGTGGCTTGCAGAAAGGTGCCGGCCAGCGGCGACACCGAAATGAAGATCCCCGTCGCGGTCACCATCAGGATGCGCAAGCGATCGCGCTCCTCGCCCTCGAACAGATCCTGCACCAGTGCCTGGGACAGCACAAAGCATCCGCAACCCACTGCCTGCAGCAACCGGAAGGCCAGAAAGAACGTATAGTCGGCGGTCATGGCGCAGCCAAGCGCACCCAGCATCGACACCCCCATGCCTGCGAGCAGCAGGCCTTTACGACCGATCACGTCGGAGAGTGGCCCGATCAACAACTGCGCAAACGCAATCCCTACGGCGAACAGGCTGATCGACAGCGCAATGTCCGCGGGGGTGCTGCGAAAGTGCTCGGCCAGTGCGGGAAACGAGGGCAGCAGCACGTCCAGCGGAAACACCCCAAGCAGGACCATGGCCAGCAGAAGACTGACGGCGCCGCGTCGTTGTCGGGCAGTGCCTGCGTGTGCTTCGTTATTCATCGATCAGTCCTGCCTTGGCAAAAAGTTTTCGGTGGTGGGGCAGCGCAAAGAAACCTGCCTGCTCCAATGCCTGCAGTGTCGCGCCGGCGCCTGATCGCGCTCGTTGCCGGTTGGCCTGGGCGTTGGCCAGGCTGCCGATAATCTGCGCCACGTCGGTTTCGGCAATGCCGGCGCCTCGCAGGCTCTGCCGCAGCCAGCGTTCATCGACTTCGAAGAAGATGCCAATGACGTCCAGCAGGGTTCTGGCGGTGAAGGTGCGCTGGCGGCTGTTAAGGGTCAGCCACAGGTAATGGAACACCTCGCAAAAGTAGCGACTGTGGCGAGCCTCGTCGCTCAGGTGATCGCGCAGCATGTCGTTCACGCTGGTGACCAGCGTTTCGCGGCAGACCTCCAGTAGCTCCCGGGCAATGATGGTTTCCGAGACAAAGCCAAGCAGGAACCACGCCAGCGGGCGATTGTTTTCGGCGGTGCGGGCAATCAGGGCGTTCATTCGGGTGATTCGCAAAGGCATCACCGGGCGTGCGTTGAAACCATGCAACTCAGCGATCTGACTGGCGAGCCGATCGGAGAACAGTGCGTGGTAGCCCTCGTCCGTATAGAGCTGCAGCGCCGCGGTTTTCATCCGTGGCGGGACATAGGCAGGCAACTCGCCGTGGACGATGGTTTCCACTGCCCGGTTGACGATGCGGTGCTCGAGTACGGTGGTGTAGTCGAGAAAGTGCACCAGATGATTGGCGGTCAGGCGGTGCATGACGGCAGCGCCTGCGGCCTGGATGGCGGGGTGCGCCAGGTATGGCAGGAAGGCTGGCGGGAACCAGAAACGGGTTTGCAGTTGTTCCTGTACATCGGGTGGCAACAGGTAGTCGTGACGGCTGTTGCGTACCGAGGCGTGGCTGTTCCAGTCGCCGAGGGTAAACCGCTGTGACCAGGACTCGGGCGCCAGGGGCGGATCTGCCAGGGGTGCCGTCATGCTTGCGTCTCCCGGAGCAGATCCTGCATTTCCTGACACATTGCCTGGCCGTCGCTCGCGCCGCAGCCGACGAAGAACAGCGGTTGCTCGGCACTGCCTTCGATTCCGAGCAGGGTTTCGACCTGATGATCGCCGAAGGCCCCTGTCAGCCAGGTATTGAGTCCCAGGGCCGTAGCCACCAGCTGGAATGACTGTGACAGGTGGCCGGCTTCGACGAAGGCCATGCGATAGGCCCGCGAGTGTTGGTACTTCCACCAGAGCTTGTCGAAGCGCGCAGTGATGAACAGCCCCAACGGCAAGTTGTTGATGAAGTGTTGCCCGGCCAGCAGGTGGCCCAGCGCGGGTTCGGGCAGAGGGCCGACCGGACTCAAGGCGTGCTCGGCCGGGTGATAGGCGTAAATGCCGGGTTCCAGGCCGCTGATGTTTTGCGCCAGAACAAATCCTTCGCAGGCGTTGAGTCCTCCACCCGAAGGGCTGCTGCGTCGCGCGCCCAAGCCTTGGGCGATGCTGGCGTCGCGATCAGGGTCGCGTTCGTCGAGATAACCCAAGGAGAGATACAGCAGCGTGGCAACGGTCTTGAGGGTGATTGCTTCACCGGTGAAGGAGCGACAGGTCTTTCGCTGCAGCAGCGCATCGCCCAGGCTGCTGTCAGTCAGGGCGACGGGGGCGGGCAGCATGATGCGCCGCTCGACATGTTGCACCAGGCGTCCCATTTCAGGAGCCTCTGCGGCCAGTACTTCATTGCAGTGGTCCAAGTATTGTCGGGACCACTCATGGATATTCTGCGGCACTTGTTCACAGGGAATGTTCTGTGTGCCGATATGGTAAATCTTCGATAGTTCGTCCCAGCCCCATATGGGACTGTCTATTTTAGTGGGGGTCAGTATTTTGGCGTTTAATAGTTGGGTGTCTATTATGTTGTGGCTGTCAAACAGGTTGGGGTCGTGAATTAGTTTGGCAAGTCTCGATGAATAATCGATATCGAGTTCGTGTTGAATGTGTTCTTTGTAGTTCCAGACAATAAGTCCGGGCGTGCGCGGCAGTATGAATAAATAAGGATTGATGTGCATGTGGGCTCTTCGCTCTGGATAAAGTCGAAAGGACGCTGGAGTGCCGGCACTCCCCAGCGTCCACCTTTACTTAACGGGCTTTAGGGGCAACCAGAAAAGCCAGGTTTGCGATTTTGTTAGCTTCCAGAGTAATTGCTTTCATAGTGTGAACTCCATGTTCAGTGATAGTGAGTGCCACCTCGTGGTGACAACTTAATCATAGTTTGTAATGAGTTTATGGCAAGTGATTATTAAGTAGGAAAATTCCAGTAATTTTGTCGGAGTGGTCGCGCGGCTAGAACATATTTGTAAGTTATTGGGTGTTAAATCAAATGTGCAGGGAAATTTCCTGCACTGGTTTAGGAAGTTATATGTAGGACGGCAGACAGGGAGAACGGATCATCGGCGACGTTGCATCGCCAGACAGCAAGCGGGGAGCCCTTGAGCTCCCCGTTTTTGGCTGCCAATCAGCTGTTAGGCAGGAGGCGGCAGGTGATGCTCTTGATGTAGCGGGTTTCGGCGATGGCCGGGTGCACCGGGTGGTCCGGGCCCTGACCGCCGCGCTCCAGCAACTGGATGTTGCGATCCAGGTGGCGGGCGCTGGTCAGCAGGATGTTCTGCAGATCATCTTCCGGCAGGTGCATCGAGCACGACGCGCTGACCAGGATGCCGTCCTTGGTGAGCAGGCGCATGGCTTGCTCGTTCAGGCGACGGTAGGCGCCTTCACCGTTTTTCATGTCTTTCTTGCGCTTGATGAACGCGGGCGGGTCGGCAACGATCACGTCGAATCGCTCTTCGCTGGCCTTGAGTTCTTTCAGGGCTTCGAAGACGTCGCCTTCGATGCAGGTCATCTTGTCGGCGAAGCCGTTCAGCGCAGCGTTGCGCTCAACGCCGTCCAGCGCGAAGCCCGAGGCATCGACGCAGAACACTTCACTGGCGCCAAACGCTGCCGCTTGCACGCCCCAGCCACCGATGTAGCTGTAGAGGTCGAGCACGCGTTTGCCCTTGGCGTACGGGGCCAGGCGGGCGCGGTTCATGCGGTGGTCGTAGAACCAGCCGGTTTTCTGGCCGCCAATGACCGGCGCTTCGAACTTCACGCCGTTCTCTTCCAGGGCGACCCACTCCGGCACCAGGCCGAACACGGTTTCGACGTAACGGTTGAGGCCTTCGGCATCACGGGCGGCGGAATCGTTCTTGAACAGAATGCCGCTTGGCTTGAGCACTTGGGTCAGTGCGGCGATCACGTCATCTTTATGCGCTTCCATGGTCGCCGAGGCGATCTGTACCACGAGGATGTCGCCGAAACGGTCGACCACCAGACCCGGCAGCAGATCGGAGTCGCCGTAGACCAGGCGGTAGAACGGCTTGTCGAACAGGCGCTCGCGCAGCGACAGGGCCACGTTCAGGCGATGTACCAGCAGTGATTTGTCCAGCGGCAGTTTGATGTCGCGCGACAGCAGACGAGCGCAGATCAGGTTGTTCGGGCTCATGGCGACGATGCCCAGCGACTTGCCGCCGGCCGCTTCGAGGATCGCCTGATCGCCGGCCTTGAAGCCGTGCAGTGGCGTGGCGGCCACATCGATTTCGTTGCTGTAGACCCACAAGTGGCCGTTGCGCAGGCGACGGTCGGCGTTGGCTTTGAGGCGCAGGCTAGGCAGGGACATGACGTCGCTCCGGAAAAAAGAGCGGGAGTATACCGTGTTGCTCGGCCTGATTGGCTGGTGAGTGGATATGCGGTGAGCCCTTGCTCTTGCAGAAAGTCACTTGTAGCGAGGGGATTCATCCCCGATCGGCTGCGTAGCAGGCGCAAACCCCTAACGCAGTTTTCTGACTGACCGCGTGAGTCGATTTGGGACAGCTGCGCTGTCCATCGGGGATAAATCCCCTCACCACATACACTCACAAGCCCACAGATCAGGCAGAGAGCGCGTCGATCAACTCACGGCTGAACGCCGGAATATCATCTGGCTGACGGCTGCTGATCAGGTGACCGTCCTTGACCACTTCTTTATCGACCCAGTTGGCCCCGGCATTCACCAGGTCGTCCTTGAGTGTCTTGTAGCTGGTCATGGTCTTGCCGTTGACCAGCCCGGCGGAAATCAGCAGCCAGCCGCCATGGCAGATCACCGCAATCGGCTTGCCGGCCGAGGCGCCGGTCTTGACCAGGTGCTGGGCGTCCTGGTCGATGCGGATGGTGTCGGAGTTCTGCACGCCGCCCGGCAGGACGATCGCGTCGTACTGCTCGCTGCTAGCGCCTTGAAAGGTCTGGTCGACCTTGAAGTCATCCGCCGGTTTGTCGTGGTTCCAGCCTTTAACCTTGCCGGCCTCGGCGGAAAGGATGTCGACCTGGGCGCCAGCCTGCTCCAATGCCTGCTTGGGACCGGTCAATTCGACCTGTTCGAAACCGTCTGTTACCAAAATGGCGACGCGTTTGCCGTTGAGAGAAGTGGCCATCGATAAGCTCCTGAGTCTGTGGGCGTTTGCCGCCGCACGGGATCTGAGCGATCCCGTGGGCATTACAGATTCCGAAGCCAGAGCGTGAATGAAAGTTCCTGACAATTGCCCACTGGTGTGTCGTCGTTCGGTTTTTAGAGGTTAGAATCGCCGCCTGTCCCAGAGTGTGTACTTATGTCCCAAGAGCTGACCACCGAACAGATTCAACAATCCCTGCAGGGCATCAGCGTGCCCGCGCAGCCGCAGATCATGGTGGATCTGCAAATGGAGCAGTACATGCCCGATCCGGACCTGGAGGTGATCGCCAAGCTGATCGCCCAGGATCCCGGTCTGTCCGGTTCTCTGCTGAAAATCGTCAATTCGCCTTATTACGGCCTGAGCAACAAGATCACTTCGATCCAGCGCGCCGTAAACCTGCTGGGCAGTCGTTCGATCATCAACCTGATCAACGCGCAGTCGATCAAGGGCGAGATGAACGACGACACCATCGTCACCCTCAACCGTTTCTGGGACACCGCCCAGGACGTGGCGATGACCTGCCTGACCCTGGCCAAGCGCATCGGCACCCAGGCGGGTGACGAGGCTTATGCCTTGGGCCTGTTCCACGATTGTGGCGTGCCGTTGATGCTGCAACGATTCCCCAACTACATGTCGGTGCTGGAAAAGGCCTACGCCAATGCCAGCGCCGAGTTCCGCGTGGTGGACACCGAAAACGCCGAGTTCAACACCAACCATTCGGTGGTCGGTTATTACACCGCCAAGTCGTGGCGTTTGCCGGAACACGTCAGCGCGGCCATCGCCAATCACCACAATGCGCTGGCGATTTTCAGCGATGAGTCGTCGCGCAACAGCCAGATGAAGAATCTGCTGGCGATCCTCAAGATGTCCGAGCACATCTGTGCGTCGTATCGGGTGCTGGGCAACCAGACCGAAGACCACGAGTGGAACAGCATCGGTGCGCTGATCCTCGATTATGTCGGGTTGTCGGATTACGACTTTGAAACGCTCAAACAAACGATCCGCGACCTCGGCGCGCATTGATTCGAGGACGCCATGCCTGAACTGCCGGAAGTCGAAACCACCCGCCGTGGCATTGCCCCGCACCTGGAAGGCCAGCGCGTCAGCCGGGTGATCGTGCGTGATCGCCGGCTGCGCTGGCCTATCCCCGAAGACCTCGATGTGCGCCTGTCCGGGCAGCGCATCGTGGTGGTCGAACGGCGGGCCAAGTACCTGTTGATCAACGCCGAAGTCGGCACCTTGATCAGTCACCTCGGGATGTCGGGCAACCTGCGTCTGGTGGAAGTCGGGCTGCCGGCGTTGAAGCATGAGCACGTCGATATCGAGCTGGAATCCGGGCTGGCCCTGCGCTACACCGATCCGCGACGCTTCGGCGCGATGCTCTGGAGCACCGATCCGCTCAATCACGAACTGCTGATTCGCCTCGGGCCGGAGCCGCTGACCGATCTGTTCGACGGCGAACGTCTGTTCCAGCTTTCGCGCGGGCGTTCGATGGCGGTCAAACCGTTCATCATGGACAACGCGGTGGTGGTCGGCGTCGGTAACATTTATGCGACCGAAGCGCTGTTCGCCGCCGGCATCGACCCGCGCCGTGAGGCCAAGAGCATCTCCCGGGCGCGTTATCTGAAGCTGGCGATCGAGATCAAACGCATCCTCGCCGCGGCCATCGAGCGTGGCGGCACCACGTTGCGCGACTTTATCGGCGGTGACGGGCAGCCGGGGTATTTCCAGCAGGAACTGTTTGTCTATGGCCGTGGTGGTGAACACTGCAAGGTCTGCGGCACCGGCCTGCGCGAAGTGAAGCTCGGTCAGCGCGCCAGTGTGTTCTGCCCGCGCTGCCAGACCTGAGGCAAAAGGCTGAAAAAGTCCTACGGTCTATAGTGAGTTGTCTCACTGTTCAGCCCGAAGGATCGTGCCATGAAGCCCCTGCAAGTCCTGCTCATTGCGCTGCTGTTGTGTTCCAGTCTGCCGACCCGGGCGACGGAAGGCGGCAGCGGTGACCCCCGCTATGCGATTCAGAACCCTCCGGCCTACGCCATGATTGGCGACTTGCTGATCGCCCGCCCGTTGCTGGTGGTGGCGACGGTGCTGGGTGCCGGAGTGTTTGTGGTGTCTTTGCCGTTTACCGCGCTGGGTGGCGGAGTGGGCGATGCGGGGCAGGCGTTGGTGGTCGACCCGGCGAAGGCGGCGTTCGTGCGCTGCCTGGGGTGTACGGGGGAGGGGTTTGAGCAGCGCGAGTGAATCAGGATTTGTTGTGAGGCTGATGGCCCTTTCGCGAGCAGGCTCGCTCCCACAGTTTGGAATGCATTCCAATGTGGGAGCGAGCCTGCTCGCGAAGAGGGCCTAAGAGGCGCTGCAGGACTCAGGCCTTGCCGGTAATCTTGCGGTACTTCTCCATCAACTGTTCTTCAGTCTCCGGATGCGCTTCGTCCAGCGGAATGCAATCCACCGGGCAGACCTGCTGGCACTGTGGCTCGTCGTAGTGGCCGACGCACTGGGTGCACAGGTTCGGGTCAATCACATAAATCTCTTCGCCCTGGGAAATGGCGGCGTTCGGGCACTCGGGTTCGCAGACGTCGCAGTTGATGCAATCGTCGGTGATGATCAGGGACATGCTAACTCCAGCCGGGGCGGCAGGCCCGGGCGCTATAAATCAATGCGCGCAATTGTGCCGCATTGGCGAGCGCAGTGCACGCGGCTGCGATCAAGGGCTGAAATCAAAAGCCAAGATCGCAGCCTGCGGCAGCTCCTACTTTTTAAAACGCAGGGTCAGGGCATCGGCCACGGCCGGGTGCACGAACTTGCTGATATCGCCGCCCAGCGCCGCGATTTCCCGCACCAGGGTCGAGGAGATGAACGAATAACGCTCGGACGGGGTGAGAAACAGGCTCTCTACGTCCGGGGCCAGTTGACGGTTCATGTTGGCCAGCTGGAATTCGTATTCGAAGTCCGACACCGCACGCAAACCACGCAGGAACACATTGGCGTTCTGCTCCTTGGCGAAATGCGCCAGCAGCGTCGAGAAGCCGACCACTTCCACGTTCGGCAGGTGCTTGGTGACCTCGCGAGCCAGTTCGACCCGTTGTTCCAGCGGGAACAGCGGGTTTTTCTTGGGGCTGGCGGCGACCGCAATGATCACGTGATCGAACAGGCGCGAGGCGCGTTCGACCAGATCGCCATGGCCCTTGGTAATAGGGTCGAAGGTACCTGGGTACAACACTCGGTTCATCGCGTCGTCCTGGCGGGAGTCCGTTGGGGAGTCGGATGGTATCGCAGCCGTCCCGGTCGGCCAAGTCGCCTGTTGGGTAAGAAAGCACTATAGACGACGCGATAAAGCGGTTTTTTCACGGATTTCTCAACCGATCGGCGAGAGCCGTCGCCAACTGTGCGGTCAGGCCATACACCGACAATTGCGGGTTGGCGCCAATGCTGGTGGGGAACAGCGAGCCGTCGTGGATCGACAGATTACTCAGTTGGTGATGCCGGCCGAGGCTGTCGGTGACGGCGTTTTTCGGCTCTTCGCCCATCGCACAACCGCCCATCACGTGGGCACTGCCCAGGCGCGTGCGGTACAGCTCAAGGCTCAAACCGTCGATCAGCGTGCGCACTTCGGCCAGGGTTTTCACGTAACGCGCATCGGCGTGCATCGGCATCACGGCTTTGGCGCCGCCGGCAAACTGGATCTCGGCCATGCTGTGAAAGGCGCGGCGCAAGCCTTCCCAGGCGTAAGGCGAGACCTGATAGTCGAGCACCGGCGAGCCATCACCGCGCAGTTCGACACTGCCGCCGGGGCTGTCCGGGTGGAAACCGTCGCGCAGCAGCGCCAACATCGCATGGGTGTGCGGTAGGTCCGCCATGTGTTCGGCGTTCTGGGTGCCGAAGCCGCCGAGCAACGTCGCCGCGAGCGCCGGCTGCAGCGGCGGCACTTCGAGTTTGTAGCCCATCGGCCCGCTGGTGCCGTCCTTCCACTGGAAATGGTCCGAGTAGATTGATTGCGGCGCGCCGTAGAACGGGTTGATCACCTCGTCGAACCGTCCGGCGGACATGTTCACCAGATGCAGGAAGGTGCGTTTGCCGAGGCGCTGATGCGGGTCTGGTGCATCCGAGCGCAGCAGCAAGGCCGGGCTGTTGATGCCGCCGCCGGCCAGCACGTAATGCCGCGCCTTGACCGTGATTTTGCGTCCGGTGGGCGCGACGCAACGTTCGTCCATCGCCACGCATTGCAGGCCGGTGATGGTGTCGCCGTTGATCAACAGTTTTTCCGCACGGGCCAGATAGAGCAATTCGCCGCCCTTTTCCAGCGTCGCCGGAATGGTGGTGACCATCATCGATTGCTTGGCGTTGGTCGGGCAGCCCATGCCGCAGTAGCCGAGGTTCCAACAGCCGCGCACGTTGCGCGGGATCACGTGCCAGCTGTAGCCGAGTTGCTCGCAGCCTTTGCGGATCACGTCGTTATTGGCGTTGGGCGGCACCCTCCACGGTGCGACGCCCAGGCGTTGTTCCATTTTCTCGAACCACGGCGCCATCTCGGCCGGGCTGTGGCCTTTGACATTGTGTTCCTTGGCCCAGTGTTCGAGGGTAGGCTCCGGGGTACGGAAGCTCGAGGTCCAGTTGATCAGGGTGGTGCCGCCCACTGCACGGCCCTGGAGGATGGTGATTGCGCCGTCCTTGCTCATGCGGCCGATGCCTTCCTGATAGAGGCTGCTGTAGGCCTTATCTTCGAGCATCTTGAAGTCGGAACTGGTCTTGAGCGGGCCTTCTTCGATCAGCAGCACCTTATAGCCGGCGGCGCTGAGGATTTCCGCCGTGGTGCCACCACCGGCGCCGCTGCCGATGATCGCCACGTCAGTTTGCAGCGTCAGATCATCGGTCAGTTGTGCGCCGTTGTAGGTTTTCCAGCCACGGGCAAGGCCTTCGCGGAACGGGTCGGGTACGGGCATCGATCAGGTTCTCTTTTATTATTCTGGATGCAGTGGTGGGGCAACTGGCGCCATCGCGGGCAAGCCCGCTCCTACAGGGTTCGGTTGATGTCTAGACGACTGGCGGGCCGGGGTAGCCGCAATGGCCCCAGGACTCGGCGCGGTTATACCAGGCCATCATCACCATTTGCTGCAGGGAACTGTGACCCATGCGCAGCAGGCTTAACAAGCTGTTCTGCCAGCGGTCGAGGAAGTGGCGCATGGCCTCCGGACTGGCGTTTTCCCAACTGCCCCAGATGCCGGTGAGCGGCCCGCGCGTGACGGTCATGCCCAGCACGTCGAACAGTTGCCGGGTGAGTTTGAGCATCTCCGGCGACAGGTGATCGAGGCTGTAGTCGAGTGACTTGAGGGTGCCATCGACGGCGCCGGGCATTTTTTCGCTCGCCACGGCGCCGTCGAGCATCACCGGAATCAAGGCGCGCAGGAATAACAGGTCGCCGTCGCGCAAAGTGGCGAAGCCGTTCGCCGCGACGCTCGATGAACAGCCACTGAGGCTCGCGCCAAGGCCGGCGGTGGCGAGGAACGCGGTGGCGCCGAGGCTGAATTTCAGCAGGCCACGGCGCGACAGGGCAGGTGTTTCGGTCAGGCTTGGGTGCATTGTTGTTATTACCCGGCGGTGACGACGATTAGCGGATGAACAGCTTCTGGATCAGTTTCTGAATCGATTTGCCGTACGGCGGGTAGATCAGCTTCGCCGCGTTGAAACGCTGTTTGATCAATACGCCCTTGGCCTTGCTGAAGGTCAGGAAGCCTTCGTGGCCGTGATAGTGGCCCATGCCCGACGGGCCGATGCCGCCGAACGGCATGTCGTCCTGCGCCACATGCAGCAGGGTGTCGTTCAGGCACACGCCGCCGGAGTGGGTCTCGTGCAGCACGCGGTTCTGTTCGCGCTTGTCGTAGCCGAAGTAGTAAAGGGCCAGAGGACGAGGGCGCTGATTGATGTAGGCAAACGCCTGATCGAGGTCCTGATACGGCACGATCGGCAGCAGCGGGCCGAAGATTTCGTCCTGCATCACGGTCATCTCGTCAGTGACGTTCAGCAGCAGGCTGTGCGGCATGCGCCGGCCCTGGCCCTGTTCGAACAGCGGGATCAGCAGCGCGCCCTTGCTGGTGGCGTCGCTGACATAACTGTTGAGCCGCGCCAGTTGGCGCTCGTTGATGATTGCGGTGTAGTCCGGGTTGTCGGCGAGGGTCGGATAGAAACGGTTGACCACCTGACGATAGGCTTCGACGAACGCGCCGACGCGGTCTTGCGGCACCAGCACGTAGTCGGGGGCAACGCAGGTTTGTCCGGCATTCAGGGTTTTACCGAAGGCGATGCGTTCGGCGGCGTCCTTGAGCGGCACGTCGCGCGAGACGATGGCCGGGGATTTGCCGCCCAGTTCGAGGGTCACCGGGGTCAGGTTTTCCGCTGCGGCGCGCATTACGTGTTTGCCGATGCTGGTGGCGCCGGTGAACAGCAGGTGATCGAAGCGCAGACGGGAAAACGCCACGCCGACGTCCGACTCGCCGAGCACCACACACACGAGATCTTCGGGGAAAATTCGCGCCAGCAAGGCCTTGAGCAGCAGCCCGGTGGCCGGCGTCGATTCGCTGAGCTTGAGCATCACCCGGTTGCCCGCCGCCAGTGCGCCGACCAGCGGGCCGATGGCCAGATACAACGGGTAGTTCCAAGGGACGATGATGCCGACCACGCCGAGCGGTTGATACACCACTTTTGCCGACGCCGGTTGAAAGGCCATGCCGACTTTGCGCCGCGAGGACTTCATCCAGCCCTTGAGGTGCCGACTGGCGTAATGAATGCCGTGCAGGCTGGGCATCAGCTCGGCGAGCAGGGTTTCATCGGCGCTGCGATGGCTGAAATCGGTGCTGATGGCGTCGACCAGGGCCTGGCGCTCATTGCTGAGCAAGTCGCGCAATGCCTTGAGCCATTGCTGACGCTGGGCCGCCGGTGGCATCGGGTTGGCGGCATAGGCGGCGCGCTGTGCCGCGAACAACCGATCAAGCTCTTCCAGTGGCTGTTGCAGCGTTTGCAGGTAAGCAATGTCGGCAGTCATCGTCGGCTCCGGATTTATTGTAGTGATGACTTTCTAGAGTCTATGCTCTAGAAAGTCAAATGACTTCCCGACACAGCTTTGTTTTATCCATTTCCGGTTAGGTCGTAAGATGCTCCTCACCGCACTCTGAATTAAAGCTCAAGCCATGGCCCCACGAATAAAAACCAGCGAGCGCATCGTGCAGAACAGCCTCGAACTGTTCAACCAGCAGGGCGAGCGCAGCATCAGCACCAACCACATCGCCGCGCACATGGAGATTTCTCCGGGCAACCTGTACTACCACTTCCCCAACAAGCAGGCGATCATCGCCGTGCTGTTCAGTGAGTACGAGAGCCTTGTGGACAGCTTTCTGCGCCCGCCGCAGGGGCGAGCCGCCACGGTCGAAGACAAGCGCTATTACCTCAAGGAACTGCTGTCGGCGATGTGGGGCTACCGTTTTCTGCATCGCGATCTGGAACACCTGCTCGACAGCGACCCGGACCTCGCCGCGCGCTACCGACGCTTCTCCCAGCGCTGCGTGATCCAGGGGATGGCGATCTACGAAGGTTTCGTCGCCGCCGGCATTCTCAAGATGGATCGGGTGCAAATCGAATCCCTGACGATCAACGCCTGGATCATCCTCACGTCCTGGGTGCGCTTTCTGTGCACCACCCGGGAAAACTCCAACCACCTCAGCGAGCAGGCCATCAAGCGTGGCGTGTATCAGGTGCTGGTGCTGGAAGCCGGTTTCGTCACCGATCAGGCCCGCGAAGAGGTGAATGCCTTGTTCGACGAGTTCTACGTGCCGCTGGCCCAGGCCCTCGAGGAAGGGCGGTAACCATTTTCGAAGTCGCTCACAGGAGTCCGTTATGCCGATTGCGCAACTGATCAGCCCGAACGCACTGGATGCCCGCAAGGAGCAACCGGGGCTGGTGATTCTCGATTGTCGTTTTGCCCTCGAAGACCCGGACTACGGGCAGCGCAGTTACGCCGACGGGCACATTGCCGGCGCCCGTTTCGCCGATCTTGAGCGTGATCTCAGCGGCAAGGTGATCAAGGGCGTGACCGGGCGCCATCCGCTGCCCGAGCCGGCGGAGTTGATCGAGCGTCTGCAAGCGTGGGGCATCAATGCCGACAGCGATGTGGTTCTCTACGACGACGGCCCCGGCGCCTACGCGGCCCGCGCCTGGTGGCTGTTGGCGTGGCTGGGCAAGCGTGACCGTGTGTTCATTCTCGACGGCGGGCTCAAGGCCTGGCACGCGGCCGGTCTTCCGCTGAGTCTGGATGCGCCGTCGGTCAGCCGGGGCCACTTCAGCGGCAAACCGGACATGAACCTGTTGCTGAGCGCCGAACAATTGCAGCAACGCCTCGATCAGCCATCGCTGACGTTGCTCGACGCCCGGGCCTTGCCGCGCTTCAAGGGTGAGGTCGAGCCGATCGACCCGATTGCCGGGCACATTCCCGGCGCGCAATGCGCAGCCTTTACCGAGAACCTCGGCAGCGATGGGCGCTTCCTGCCGGCGGACGAGCTCAAGCAGCGCTTTGCCGCGAAACTCGCTGATCGCTCGCCGGCCGACCTGGTCGCCTATTGCGGCTCCGGGGTGACGGCCTGTCACAACCTGTTTGCGTTGTGTCTGGCGGGGTATCCACTGGGTTCGCTGTATGCCGGGTCGTGGAGTGAGTGGATCAATGAGCCTGCTCGCGGGATTGCCACGGGCGAGTGAACCGACCTACCGCATAGCCGTCGTGGGCGTGCGGGGCCCGCATCTTTCATTGCGTCACGCTGGCCAGCCATTGCGGGATGCGCCGTTCCAGGTAGTAACCGGGCTGGCGGAACGTGCCATCGACAAAGCCGACATGCCCACCCTTGGCCTGCAACTCGAACTGGGTGGTGGCGGACAGTTCCTCGGCCGTCGGCAGGCTGTGGGGGAACACGAACGGATCGTCGGCCGCCTGAATGATCAGGGTCGGGGTGCGGATCTCACCAAGAAAATAGCGACTCGATGCCCGCCGATAATAATCCTCGGCATCGGTAAAACCGTGCAGCGGCGCGGTGACCCGGCCATCGAAGTCCCAAAAGGTGCGCATGTTCTCCAGCGAACCGAGTGCCGCCAGGGCTGCCAGGCCATCCTCGCGCCCGTCATGCTGGAACTGGCGTTGCTTGTTCTTGATGTAGGCGACCATCTCGCGCATGAAGTGCGCCTGATAGACCTTGGAAAAACCTTTGCCAATGCGGTCTGCGCATTGATCGAGGCGAAACGGCACCGACACCGCCACCGCACCGAGCAGGCCGCTGTCGCTGCCGGTCTCGCCCAGGTGCTTGAGCAACACATTGCCGCCGAGGGAATAGCCGACCGCATACAGCGGCGCCAATGGCCGCTTGGCGCGCAGGTGTTGGATGGCTTCGGCGAGGTCTTCGCTGGCACCGGAGTGGTAACTGCGCGGCAGCAGGTTGGGTTCGCCGGAGCAACCGCGCCAGTTCAGCGCGACACTGGCCCAGCCCTGCGCGGCGAGCGCGGCCTGGATCCCGGCGACGTAAGGCGAATTGGAGGAGCCGGTCAGCCCGTGCAGCACCAAAACCAAAGGTGCCTCGGCGCTGTGCGGGCCGTACCAGTCGAGATCGAGGAAATCACCGTCGTCCAGCCACAGGCGTTCGCGCTGGCGATCAAGGTGCACGGTTTTGCGCCACAGCGGCCCCCACAAGGTTTGCAGGTGCGGATTGCCGAGGCCGAAGGCGGGGGTGAAGCGTTCAGTTTCCAGAGGGCACACACCTTTTGTGGCGAGGGAGCTTGCTCCCGCTGGGGCGCGAAGCGGCCCTTTTTTGGGACTGCTGCGCAGTCCTGCGGGAGCAAGCTCCCTCGCCACAGGGTTGTTCAATACATTCAGTTGACTGCCATACGCTGCCACAACGCGTAGTACACCCGTCCGGATTTTTGCTCGCGGTGCAGGCGCCAGTTGCCCGGCAGGCCCAGCGTCGAAGGCGCGGTTTCGCTTTCAGTGTAGATCCACGAGTCGGGCGCCAGCCATTGGCGCTCTTCCAGCAGGGTGCAGACCGCGGGCAGCAGGTTCTGGTTGAACGGCGGATCGAGAAACACCAGATCGAACGGCGTAGCGACCTGGGTTTCCAGGTAGCGCAGGGCGTCGGCAGTCTGGACCTGGCCGTTGGTGCAGCGCAGGGTGCCGAGGTGTTCCTTCAAGCTCGACACGGCAACGTTGCTGGCGTCCAGTGCCTGCCCCATGGCCGCGCCACGGGACAGTGCTTCAAGAAACAGCGCGCCGCTGCCGGCGAACGGATCCAGCACCTTGGCCCCGGCCACATACGGCGCCAGCCAGTTGAACAGGGTTTCACGCACGCGGTCCGGCGTCGGGCGCAGGCCCGGCGCATCGGGGAAGCTCAGTTTGCGGCTGCGCCATTCGCCGCCGATGATGCGCAGCTGGTTCACACCGTTATGGACGTTCTGCGCAGGTTTTTTAGGACGAGTAGCCATTAATGCTCCGGAACCCCGAGCGGTTGCTCGGCAGGTTTATCAGAAGGGGCCGGTAACGGCTTTTGCGGCACGGTCGGGCCAGCGCTGACGATGACCAGTTTGTCCGTGCTCAGGTGTTTGTTCATCGCGTCTTTGACCTGTTCGACGGTCAGGCTCTGGGACTGACGCATGAAGTCATCCAGATAGCTCAGCGGCAGATTATAGAAGCCCATGGCGCCCAGTTGGCCGACGATATCGGCGTTGCTCGCGGTGGACAGCGGGAAGCTGCCGGCCAGTTCGCGTTTGGCGTCGTCGAGTTCTTTCTGGGTCGGCCCCGTCTTCAGGTAGTCGGCGAGTACGTCCTGCACCAGTTTCAGGGTGCCTTCGCTCATTTCCGCGCGGGTCTGCAGGTTGATCATGAACGGGCCACGGGCCTGCATCGGGCTGAAGCCGGAATACACGCCGTAGGCCAGGCCGCGCTTCTCGCGCACTTCGCTCATCAGACGGGTACCGAAGCCGCCACCACCGAGGATCTGGTTGCCCATCGACAGTGCTGCGTAATCCGGGTCGTCACGGTCTATACCCAGTTGCGCGATCAGCAGGTTGGTCTGCTTGGACGGGAATTCGATGTGGCCGATGCTCGCCTTGGGCTCCTGCGGCTGGGCGATCTTCGCCAGCGCCGGGCCTTTTGGCAGGGCGCCGGAGACCTGATTGGCAATGGCCTCGGCTTCGGCGCGAGACAGGTCGCCGACCAGAGCGATGACCACGTTGCCGGCGGCATAGGCCTTGGCGTGGAACTCACGCAGTTGCGCCAGGGTGATCTGCGGCACGCTCTGCGCATTGCCGTCGCTGGAGTGCGCGTACGGGTGGTCGCCGTACAGGCGCTTCATCAGTTCGAGACTGGCGAGTTTGCCGGGGTTCTGTTTCTGGTATTCGAAACCGGCGAGCATCTGGTTCTTGATGCGGGCGAAAGAATCGGCCGGGAATGTCGGTTTGCCCACCACTTCGGAGAACAGCTTGAGTGCCGGCTCGCGCTTGTCGGCATCACTCAGGCTGCGCAGCGAAGCCAGCGCCATGTCCTTGTAGGCACCGTTGCCGAAATCCGCACCGAGGCCTTCGAAGCCCTGGGCGATGGCGCCGACGTCCTTGCCGGCCACGCCTTCGTTGAGCATGGCATTGGTCAGGACTGCCAGGCCCGGTGCATCGCCGTCCTGGCTGCTGCCGGCGGCGAAGATCAGGCGCATGTCGAACATCGGCAGCTCATGGGCTTCGACGAACAGCACCTTGGCGCCTTCGGCGGTGTTCCAGGTCTGTACGTCGAGCTTGCGGCTGGCCGGGGCCTTGCCGTCGAGTTCGGCCAGCGATTGCAGCTTCTGGCTGGTCTTGGCGTTGTCGAGGGCTTCGCTGGCGTCGGTTTTGACGCCGGGCATCAGATAAAACGCGGTGGAGCCGATTACCGCCACGGCGATCAGGCCGAGCAGCAGGCGTGGGGATTTGCGCTCACTCATGAGTCGTCTCCAGTGGCAGGACGTGGGCGACGCTGAGACGTTCGCGGGTGAAATACAGCTTGGCGGCGTTCTGGATGTCTTGCGGGGTCACGCTTTCCAGGTCGGCCAGTTCGGTGTCCATCAGCTTCCATGAAAGACCGACGGTCTCCAGCTGACCGATGGCGGTGGCCTGGCTGGTGATCGAATCACGCTCGAATACCAGGCCGGCAATCACTTGCGCACGCACGCGCTCCAGTTCTTCGGCGGACGGTGCGCTGGTTTTCAGCTGTTCCAGCAGCTTCCACAGACCGGCTTCAGCCTGCGCCATGGTCTTTTTCTTCTGAGTGTTCGGCGTCGCCGAGAGGGTGAACAGGCTGTCGCCACGGGTGTAGGCGTCGTAGCTCGACGAACCGCCGGACACCAGCTCTTCGCCACGCTCCAGTTGCGTCGGGATGCGCCCGCTGTAGCCGCCGTCGAGCAGCGCCGAGATCAGGCGCAGGGCGTTGACCGAGCGCTTGTCTTCAGCGGTGGCAATGCTTGGCACGTTGAAACCGAGCATCAAGCTAGGCAGTTGAGTCTGTACATGCAGAGTGATCTGGCGTTCGCCGGGTTCGGCCAGTTCCAGCGGTTTTTTCGCCGGTGGCACGTCGCGCTTGGCGATCGGCCCGAAGTAGCGCTGGGCGAGGGTTTTCACCTCATCCGGGGTGACGTCGCCAACCACCACCAGCGTGGCATTGTTCGGCAGATACCAGGACTGATACCAGTGGCGCAGCTCTTCGACCTTCATGCGGTCGAGGTCGGCCATCCAGCCGATGGTCGGTGTGTGGTAGCCGCTGGCCGGGTAAGCCATCGCCCTGAAGCGTTCGTAGGCCTTGGACATCGGCTTGTCGTCGGTGCGCAGGCGGCGCTCTTCCTTGATGACTTCGATTTCCTTGGCGAACTCGTCAGCCGGCAGGCGCAGATTGGCCATGCGGTCGGCTTCCAGTTCAAACGCTACGCCCAGGCGGTCGCGGGCCAGCACCTGGTAATAAGCGGTGAAGTCGTCGCTGGTGAACGCGTTCTCTTCGGCACCCAGGTCGCGCAGGATCAGCGAGGCTTCGCCGGGACCGACTTTCTCGCTGCCCTTGAACATCATGTGCTCAAGCGCGTGGGACAGACCGGTCTGGCCCGGGGTTTCGTAGCTGGAACCGACCTTGTACCAGACTTGCGACACCACCACCGGGGCGCGATGGTCTTCGCGCACGACGACCTTGAGGCCGTTGTCGAGGGTGAATTCGTGGGTCGGTTGCGGGTCGGCCGCCAGGGCCGAAAGGGGCAGGCAGACTGTGCTGAGCAGCAGGCCTGCAGCGCGGCGGGCTAGAGCATTCATTCGTTTTTTAACCTGTTGGGCTGCCCGCTTGGTCTTAGCCTAGGCGGGCGAGGAGGTGCTAGGATACTGATCCGTTTTACCGGCGACCACGTCTATCAGGATTTCAGGCCTGATGCGGCTGTATAGGTTGGCGGCAGAAAGCTGCGGTTTATCGACTAGACTTCGCTTTTTCGCCGATTTTTCCGGTTTAGTCCTTCGTTAATACGAATCTTTGAGGTGCCGCTGGCGCCTCGACAAAATGTTGCGCGTGAACAAGCTGGATGAAACACAGTCTGTTCTGCATCGAATATTTATTTGCCGGGGCGCCCTTATGGCGCGTCGCTACCGTGAGATAGCCGTCCTCCATGTTTGGTTCCAACGACGACAAGAAGACCCCAGCTGCGGCTGGCGAGAAGAAAAGCCTGTTCGGATGGCTGCGTAAGAAACCGCAGGAACCCGTCGTCGAACAGCCGCCCGCGATGCCTGAGCCGGCGCCGACGCCAGCGCCGGCTATAGAAGAAGAGCCAGCGCCGGTCGTTCTGCCGATTGCCGAGCCGGTGCTGCAACCGGTTGAGCCTGAGCCCGAGCCTGAAACCCCGGTGGCGGCCGAGCTGCCACTGACCCCGGCTGCCGAGCCGTGGCTGACCTTGCCAGTGGCGGAAGAGCCGGTGGCACTGGTCGAAGAGGCCGCGCCGCATGTGACGCCGCCGATTCCTGCAGCTGTCGCGTTCGTCCCTGACGTCGCGCCGGCGCCTGTGGTTGAACCCGTTGTCGAGTCGGCGCCGGTTGCTCCTGAACCCGCGGCCCCGGTGTTCGTTGCCCCGGTTGCGCCGGTCGTTCAGCCGCCCGAGCCTGCACCTGCACCTGCACCTGCACCTGCACCTGCACCTGCACCTGCACCTGCACCTGCACCGGTTGCCGTCGCTCCCGCCGTGCCCGTCGAAGTGCTGGCTGAGGCCCCCGTCGAAGCGCCGCGCAGCGAAGAAAGCAAAGTCGGCTTCTTCGCCCGTCTCAAGCAAGGCCTGTCGAAAACCAGCGCCAGCATCGGCGAGGGCATGGCCAGCCTGTTTCTCGGCCGCAAAACCATCGATGACGATTTGCTCGATGAGCTCGAAACCCGTCTGCTGACCGCTGACGTTGGCGTCGAAGCCACCACGCAGATCATCCAGCGCCTGACCCAGAAAGTCGCTCGCAAGGAACTGGCCGACGCCGATGCGTTGTACAAATCGCTGCAGGCCGAGCTGGCGGCGATGCTCAAACCGGTCGAACAGCCGCTGAAAATCGCCTCGCAGACCAAGCCGTTCGTGATTCTGGTGGTTGGCGTCAACGGCGCCGGCAAGACCACCACCATCGGCAAACTGGCGAAGAAGCTGCAACTCGAAGGCAAGAAAGTCATGCTGGCTGCCGGTGACACCTTCCGCGCCGCTGCCGTTGAGCAACTGCAGGTGTGGGGTGAGCGCAACAAGATTCCGGTGATCGCCCAGCACACTGGCGCCGACTCCGCTTCGGTGATCTTCGACGCCGTGCAGGCCGCCAAGGCCCGTGGCATCGACGTGCTGATCGCCGACACCGCCGGTCGTCTGCACACCAAAGACAACCTGATGGAAGAACTGAAGAAAGTTCGCCGGGTGATCGGCAAGCTCGACGCCGACGCGCCGCACGAAGTGCTGCTGGTGCTCGATGCCGGTACCGGTCAGAACGCCATCAACCAGGCCAAGCAATTCAACCAGACCGTCGAACTGACCGGCCTGGCGCTGACCAAGCTCGACGGCACCGCCAAGGGCGGGGTGATTTTCGCTCTGGCCAAGCAGTTTGGTCTGCCGATCCGCTACATCGGCGTCGGTGAAGGCATCGACGATCTGCGTACCTTTGAAGCCGAACCCTTTGTCCAGGCATTGTTTGCCGAGCGGGAGCGTTCATGATTCGTTTCGAACAGGTCGGTAAACGCTACCCGAACGGTCACGTCGGCTTGCATGAGCTGAGCTTTCGAGTCCGTCGTGGCGAGTTTCTGTTTGTCACCGGTCACTCCGGTGCCGGTAAATCCACCCTGTTGCGTCTGTTGCTGGCGATGGAACGGCCGACCAGCGGCAAACTGCTGCTGGCCGGGCAAGACCTGAGCACCATCAGTAACGCGCAGATCCCGTTCCTGCGCCGGCAGATCGGCGTGGTGTTCCAGAACCACCAGTTGCTGTTCGATCGCACGGTGTTCAACAACGTCGCCTTGCCGCTGCAGATCCTCGGGCTGTCCAAGGCCGAGATCGCCAAGCGCGTCGACTCGGCGCTGGAGCGTGTGGCGCTGTCGGATAAAACCGATCTGTACCCGGGCGACCTGTCCACCGGTCAGCAACAGCGCGTCGGCATCGCCCGCGCCATCGTTCACCGTCCGGCCCTGCTGCTGGCGGACGAACCGACCGGTAACCTCGACCCGCGTCTGGCGGCCGAGATCATGGGTGTGTTCGAAGACATCAACCGGCTGGGCACCAGCGTGCTGATCGCCAGTCACGACCTGGCGCTGATTGCGCGAATGCGCCACCGCATGCTGACCCTGCAACGCGGCCGATTGATCGGCGACGGGGAGGCCGGCGTATGAATGCGACACGCAGTCCAAAGGTTTCCGAGCGCGTGGCTCCGAAGGCCGCCGATCCGCAACCGCCGAAGAAGAAAAAGCACGACGAAGACGACGGCCCGGATTTCTCCACGCTGTTGCGTTCGTGGATCGAAAGTCACCGCGCCAGCCTGCTCGACAGCCTGCGTCGGCTCGGCAAGCAGCCGATCGGCAGCTTCTTCACCTGCATGGTGATGGCCGTGGCGCTGAGTCTGCCGATGGGCCTGTCGCTGCTGATCAACAACGTCGAGCGTCTCGGTGGTTCGTGGCAGCGTGCGGCGCAGATTTCGCTGTACCTGCAACTCGATGCCACGCCGGCGCAGGGCGAGTCGTTGCGCGAGCAGATCAAAGGCATGCCCGGCGTGGCTGATGCTGAATATGTCGGTCGCGATCAGGCGCTGGAAGAGTTCCAGCAGCAGTCCGGTCTGGGCGAAGCCCTGCGCGAGCTGCCGGAGAACCCGCTGCCGGGTGTGGTGCTGGTGACCCCGAACGAGGTCGACAAGCCGACCCTGGAAGCATTAAGACAAAAACTTTCCGAGCTGCCCAAGGTACAACAGGCGCAACTTGATCTAGTCTGGGTCGAGCGTCTGGCCGCCATCCTCAAGCTCGGTGACCGGTTTGTCTTCGGTCTGACGGTGCTTTTGGTTTCTGCATTACTTTTGGTGATAGGCAATACCATTCGTCTTCATATTGAAAACCGCCGCACCGAGATAGAAGTGATTAAACTCGTCGGCGGCACTGACAGCTATGTGCGTCGCCCTTTCCTTTATATGGGCGCGTTGTATGGCTTCGGTGCGGGTGTCCTTTCCTGGGGAGTGCTGGCGTTTGGCCTTAACTGGCTGAACGACGCGGTGGTAGGATTGGCCGGCTTGTACGGCAGTGATTTCGCGCTGGCCGGAGTGCCAGCTGCCGACGGTCTGTCGCTCTTGCTTGGCGCGGTGCTGTTGGGTTATATCGGTGCATGGATTGCAGTCGCGCGTCATCTCAGGGAGCTGGCGCCGAAGTAGAATCTTTTTTGCGCGTGATTGGCCTTGTGGTTTTTTGGGAACTTGTACCTGAGTTCCCGGTCAATTTTTCGCAGTGCTGAAAGGCACGAGTATGTAAGTCGGAGGTTTTTTCGCATGACCAATTCTTTGCAACCTGCGTACGCGTTGGTTCCGGGTGCGAACCTGGAAGCCTATGTGCACACCGTCAACAGCATTCCATTGCTGACGCCGGAGCAGGAGCGTGAACTGGCCGAGAGTCTCTACTATGAGCAGGATTTGGGGGCGGCTCGGCAGATGGTGCTCGCCCACCTGCGATTTGTTGTTCACATCGCCCGTAGCTATTCCGGCTACGGTCTGGCTCAGGCTGACCTGATCCAGGAAGGCAACGTCGGCCTGATGAAGGCCGTGAAGCGCTTCAACCCGGAAATGGGTGTGCGTCTGGTGTCGTTCGCCGTGCACTGGATCAAGGCGGAAATTCACGAGTTCATCCTGCGCAACTGGCGCATTGTGAAAGTCGCGACCACCAAGGCCCAGCGCAAGCTGTTCTTCAACCTGCGCAGCCAGAAGAAACGTCTGGCGTGGCTGAACAACGAGGAAGTCCACCGTGTGGCGGAAAGCCTCGGCGTCGAGCCGCGGGAAGTGCGCGAGATGGAAAGCCGTCTGACCGGCCATGACATGGCCTTCGACCCGGCCGCGGAAGCGGACGACGACAGTGCTTTCCAGTCGCCGGCCAACTATCTGGAAGACCACCGGTACGACCCGGCGCGTCAGCTGGAAGATGCCGACTGGAGCGACAACTCCAATCACAACCTGCACGAAGCGCTGGAAGTGCTGGACGAACGTAGCCGTGACATCCTCTACCAGCGCTGGCTGGCAGAAGAGAAAGCTACGCTGCACGACCTGGCACAGAAGTACAACGTGTCGGCCGAGCGGATCCGTCAGCTCGAGAAGAGCGCGATGAACAAGCTCAAGTTGTCGATCGCCGCATAACCGGCGCTCAGGCAATAAAAAACGCCCCGATCAGCGATGATCGGGGCGTTTTCTTTTAGAAGATCAAAAGATCGCAGCCTTCGGCAGCTCCTGCAGGTGAAATGCAATCCCCTGTAGGAGCTGCCGAAGGCTGCGATCTTTTGCTTTATGGCATCACTGCGCCCAAGGTGCCCGGCGCGAATCATTGAGCCCCAGCAAATAACTGGTTCCGCCCAACTGGCTCATCTGCTGCCGGATCCAGCCGGCCCGGCGCGACACATACGCCGTTGGATGGCTGGCGCTCCACACTCGCGGATTTGGCAATACTGCCGCCAGATAACTCGCCTGCTGCCGTGACAGTGACTTCGCGCTCACACCAAAGTGATGGCGGGCCGCCGCTTCTGCACCAAACACCCCGTCATCCCACTCGACGCTGTTCAGATACACCTCAAGAATTCGCTGCTTGGGCCAGAGCACTTCGATCAGAGCGGTAAACCAGGCTTCCAGGCCTTTGCGCAGATAGCTGCGCCCCGACCACAGGAACAGGTTCTTCGACACTTGTTGGCTCAACGTACTGGCGCCGCGAATCGAGCCGCCGAGTTCGTTGTGGGCCAGCGCGGCCTGGATCGCGCCGAAGTCAAAGCCCCAGTGTTCGGGAAACTTCTGGTCTTCGCCGGCCATGACCGCGACTTTGAGGTCGTCGGAAATCTCGTCCCACGGTTTCCAGGTGCGCTGCAGGTCAATCGGCTCGCCGTCGACCCAGGATTCGACCTTGCGCTCGACCATCAGCGCCGTCCCCGGCGGCGGTACGAAGCGAAACAGCAGGACCAGCAATACGCTGCCGCCCGCGAACCAGAGCAGGGCCTTCGTGAGACGACGCAAAAAAGTACGCAGCATAGAGATGGCTTGGCCGAACCGATAGAGCGGGCCATTATACAGACCCTGCCGAACGAGTCTGACTGGAGTTCCACATGCTGCGTGGCTTTCTGATGCTGGCCGCTTTCTTTGGTTTTACCGGTGTCGCCCTTGGCGCATTTGCCGCCCATGCCTTGAAAAGTCGCCTGACCCCCGAGTACCTGGCGATCTTCCAAACTGGCGTGACCTATCAACTGGTGCACACCCTGGCGCTGTTCGGTGTGGCGCTGCTGGCGACGCAGATTCAGGGGCGGCTGGTGACATGGGCCGGAGCCTCGTTCGCCGTCGGCATCCTGTTGTTCTCCGGCAGCCTGTACCTGCTGAGCACCACCGGCATCAGCAAGCTCGGCATCATCACCCCGTTCGGTGGCCTGGCGTTTCTGGTGGGCTGGCTGTGTCTGGGCCTCGCCGCCTGGCGCCTGACCTGAGCCTGGCGCCAACTTGTAGGAGCTGCCGCAGGCTGCGATCTTTTGCCGTTGTCTTTCAAGATCAAAAGATCGCAGCCTTCGGCAGCTCCTACAGGGACCGGTTTCAAGACGAATGGCTTGGGTCAGCCTGACTGATCGGGCTAGAATGCCAGCCCCTAAAAATGATGGCGGCCTGGCGCATGCGCATTCAGTTGAATGGCGAATCCTTTGAACTGCCCGACGGCGAGACCGTTGCGGCCCTGATTACCCGCTTGGACTTGACCGGTCGCCGGGTAGCAGTCGAACTCAATCTGGATATCGTCCCGCGCAGCCAGCACGCCGACACCGTTCTCAACGACGGCGACAGCGTTGAAGTGGTGCACGCCATCGGCGGCGGCTAGTCGCCCGACCCGCAAGGGCACAGAATTCTGCAAGACCCTCACCTTTCAAGAGGATTCCCCATGAGCATCGTTCGTAGCGACAAGCCTTTCGTCCTGGCCGGTCGTACTTACCAGTCGCGTTTGCTGGTTGGTACCGGCAAGTACCGTGACATGGATGAAACCCGCCAGGCCATCGAAGCCTCGGGTGCCGAGATCGTCACCTTCGCCGTGCGCCGCACCAACCTGGGCCAGATCGAAGGCGAGCCGAACCTGCTCGACGTGCTGTCGCCGGATCGCTACACCTTCTTGCCGAACACCGCCGGTTGCTATGACGCCATCGAAGCCGTGCGCACCTGCCGCCTGGCCCGTGAGCTGCTCGACGGTCACAACCTGGTGAAGCTGGAAGTGCTGGCCGACCAGAAAACCCTGTTCCCTAACGTGATCGAAACCCTCAAGGCCGCGGAAACGCTGGTCAAGGAAGGCTTCGACGTGATGGTTTACACCAGTGATGACCCGATCATCGCTCGCCAACTGGCGGAAATCGGTTGTATCGCGGTGATGCCGCTGGCCGGTCTGATCGGTTCGGGCCTGGGGATCTGCAACCCGTACAACCTGCAGATCATCCTCGAAGAAGCGAAAATCCCGGTGCTGGTCGATGCCGGTGTCGGGACCGCTTCCGACGCCACCATCGCCATGGAACTGGGCTGTGACGCGGTGCTGATGAACTCGGCCATCGCTCATGCCCAGCAACCGGTGATGATGGCCAAAGCCATGCAACACGCGATCGTCGCAGGCCGTCTGGCCTATCTCGCCGGCCGCATGCCGAAAAAACTCTATGCCAGCGCCTCTTCGCCGCTGGATGGTCTGATCAAGTAAGAGCCATTGATGACTGAATCGAACGACACGCCTATCCAGACGGAAGAGGGCGACGAGCGCCAACACCGCCGCATCAAGAGTTTCGTGATGCGCGCCGGGCGCATGACCGAAGGCCAGCAACGCGGTCTGGATCAGGGCGCGCCGCTGTACGTGCTGCCGCTGGCCGACGCGCCGGTGGATTACGATCAAGTGTTCGGCCGTTCGGCGCCGCGCTCGCTGGAGATCGGTTTCGGCATGGGCCACTCGCTGCTGGAAATGGCCGCCGCTGCGCCGGATCAGGACTTCATCGGTGTCGAAGTGCACCGTCCGGGTGTTGGCGCGCTGCTCAATGGCGTGCTGACCCAGGGCCTGACCAACCTGCGTGTGTACGATTGCGACGCGATCGAAGTGCTCAACCGCTGCATCGCCGACAACAGCCTCGATCGCCTGATGCTGTTCTTCCCGGACCCATGGCACAAGAGCCGTCACCACAAGCGTCGTATCGTTCAGGCGTCTTTCGCCGAACTGGTGCGCAGCAAGCTGAAGGTTGGCGGCATCCTGCACATGGCCACCGACTGGGAACCGTACGCCGAGTACATGCTGGAGGTGATGAACGTCGCCCCGGGCTACCGCAACCTCGCCGAAGACGGCAAGTGCGTACCGCGCCCGGCCGAACGCCCGATCACCAAGTTCGAACGCCGCGGCGAACGTCTTGGGCATGGCGTATGGGATCTGAAGTTCGAAAAACAGTCCTGAGTCCCGCGGACGATCCAATGTAGGAGCTGCGGCACGCTGCGATCTTTTGATCTTGATTGTTAAGATCAAAAGATCGCAGCGTGCCGCAGCTCCTACAGTTGTTTTGGGTGTGCTGAAAGATCAGCGGCGGTCGGCAACTACGCCGATGAGGACGAGGACCACCAACAGCACCGGCGCCAGGCTGTAGTTGTTGAACTGGCTCAACCCCTTGACCACCCATGGCGTGGCGTAGATCAGCGCGGCGCCGCTGCCGATGACGCACAGCAGGGCCATCAGCGGTACGCGCAGGGCGCCGGCGATGCTGCCCAGGCGTTGCTCGACCCAGCCCTTGAAGTCGGCGCCGAACAGCACCAGCAGGCAGCCCACCAGGGCCAGGGCGATTTCCGAAAGGTTGCTGCGGCTCCAGCGGGACACGGTGGCGAGCAGATCGAGTATCAAATCCATGCGGTTTTCCTTAGGGCAGCCGTTTGAGGTGGGCTCAGCTCAGAAATTTCTGCAGCAAGTCGTTGAGGAACAATTGTCCGCGCTCGGTGGCCGCCAGACGTGACGGTTCGACCTGCATCAGGCCGCTTTGTTCGGCCTCGCGGCGGTGTTCGGCGAGACTTTCCAGTGGCAGGCCAGTGCGCTCCGGATACAGGCGCGATTCCACCCCGGCGGTCAGGCGCAGCGCGTTCATCAGGAACTCGAACGGCATCTCGTCGTTGCTCAGGGCTTTCTCGCCAGCCTGGAAGCTTTTGGCCGGATTGAGATAGTCCTTTGGCAGACGCGTCTTCCAGGTGCGCACGATGCGCCCGTCCGGATGGCTGAGCTTGCCGTGGGCGCCGGCGCCGATGCCGATGAAGTCGCCGAAACTCCAGTAATTGAGGTTATGCCGCGCCGGACGTCCGGGCTGGGCATAGGCCGAGACTTCGTATTGCGCGTAACCGTGCTCGGCCAGCAGCGCTTGCCCGGCCTCTTGAATGTCCCACAGCGTATCGTCTTCCGGCAGCACCGGCGGCTGGTTCCAGAACACCGTGTTCGGCTCCAGTGTCAGTTGATACCAGGAGATGTGCGTCGGTTGCAGTTCGATGGCCTGGCGCAGGTCGCTCAAGGCATCGTCCAGCGACTGATCGGGCAAGCCATGCATCAAGTCGAGGTTGAAGTTATCGAACCCGGCCTGGCGCGCCATGCCGGCCGCGCGCACCGCTTCGTCGCCGTTGTGGATGCGTCCGAGCGCTTCCAGCTTCTGCTGCTGGAAGCTCTGGATGCCGATCGACAGGCGATTGATCCCCAGCTTGCGGTACGCGACGAACTTTTCTTGTTCGAAGGTGCCGGGGTTGGCTTCCAGGGTGATTTCGATGTCGTGGGCGAACGGAATGCGCTGTTCGACGCCTTTCAGCAAACGCCCAAGGGCGTCAGCGCTGAACAGGCTCGGCGTGCCGCCGCCAAAGAAGATCGAGCTGATTTCACGGCCGTAAACCGCGTGCAGGTCCTGATCGAGATCGGCCAGCAACGCGTCGACGTATTCCTGTTCCGGCAGCACCGGGCTGGCGGTGTGCGAGTTGAAATCGCAATACGGGCATTTGCGCACACACCACGGGATGTGGATGTACAGCGCCAGGGGCGGCAGCGTTGGCAGCGGCGCCCGAGGCGAAGAGGCGGCGCCGCCGATGATCAGCGACGACGCAGAGGGGCTGGCGGTCATTTCAGGCCCAGACGCTGGCGCAGCAGATCCATTGCACGGGCGCGGTGGCTGATCTGGTTTTTGTCGGCCGGGCTCAGTTCGGCGCTGGACACGTTACGTTCCGGCACCCAGAACAGCGGGTCGTAGCCGAAACCGTGTTCGCCGCTGGCGGCGGTCAGGATGCGCCCGTGCCACAGGCCTTCGCACAGGATCGGCAGCGGATCATCAGCGTGACGCACCAGTGCCAGCACACAGACGAACTGCGCGCTGCGCTCGGCTTCCGGCACATCCTGCAGCGCATCGAGCAGCTTGGCGTTGTTCGCCGCATCGCCTTTGCCGTCGGCATAACGCGCCGAGTAGATGCCCGGTGCACCGCCGAGGAAGTCCACCGCCAGACCGGAGTCGTCGGCCAGCGCCGGCAAGCCGGAAATGCGCGCGGCATTGCGCGCCTTGAGGATCGCGTTCTCGACGAACGACAGGCCGGTTTCTTCCGGCTCGACCTTGCTCCATTCGCCGATCGAGCGCAGTTGCACCGCGTCGCCGAGCATGGCCTGGAGTTCCTTGAGTTTGCCGGCGTTATGGCTGGCCAGTACGAGTTGCGTGAGGTTCATCATTCGCCGGGGAAAAGCTCTTGGTTGAAATTGATGGTGTTGATCTTGTCGCCGTTCTGCACCTTGATTTCAAAGGTGCGGGTTTCCTGCTGCTCCACCGGATACTGGGCGATGTAATAGATCGCGCCCTGTTCGGTGATCTGGCGGAAGTTCAGCGGCACGCTTTGGCTGGTCAGGTCTTTGACCGTGCCGGTCACGTTGGCGATCAATGGTTTGCCGTCCTTGACCACCGAGACGTTGATCACGCCTTGATTCTTGCTGCGGATCAGCTCGGCGGCCTTGGCGATGTCGGGCGTCAGGAAGGTTGAGTTGAAGGTGTTGTAGTGCACAGTAACGTCACCAAACACTTCCTTGCGCTCGCCCTTGATGGTATCTGCGGCCACCGCCGACAGACTCAGGCAGGCGGCCAATAGCACAGTAATCAAGCGACCCATGATCGTTCTCCTCGAAATGTCGTGGTTCAGACCGCGACCCGATGATCTGCAAGCACCGGGCTGCTGACGCGGTAGATACCGATCTCACCTAACAGATTAGGCCATAGCTTACTGGCCCACCCGTGACGGTGCTGTTGATCCACGGCAAGCCGATCAATGACCTTCGCGTCACGTTCGCGACAAAGTTCTTCAAAGTCTTCGAAGGTGCAGAAGTGGATGTTCGGCGTGTTGTACCAGGTGTACGGCAGAAACTCCGACACCGGCATCCGGCCCTTGCTCGCCAGGTACCAGCGGCAGCGCCAGTGACCGAAGTTGGGGAAGGTGATGATGCACTGACGACCGACCCGCAGCATTTCGTCGAGGATCTTGTCCGGATAATGCACGGCCTGCAGCGCCTGGGTCATCACCACGATGTCGAAGCTGTTGCTGGCAAAGTTGCCCAGGCCCTTGTCCAGGTCCTGCTCGATAACATTGATGCCCTTGGCCACGCACTCGGCAATGTTATCCGGGTCGTTTTCCAGGCCATAGCCGGTGACCTGTTTGTGGTCGCGCAGCCAGGTCAGCAGTTCGCCGTCGCCGCAACCGAGGTCGAGCACGCGGCTGCCGGCGGGGATCCATTCCTGGATGATTTCCAGATCAGCTCTCATGGCTTGTTCACACCGTAATTCGGTTCATGTAATTGCCGAACGCCTGCAAATAGCGCGGGATCGGAATCAAAAAGGCGTCGTGGCCCTGTGGGGCGTCGATTTCCAGATAGCTGACGTCTTTGCGTGCGGCCATCAGCGCGTCTACCAGCTCCCGCGAGCGGGCCGGGGAGAAGCGCCAGTCGGTGGTGAACGACATCACGCAGAACTTGGCGGTGGCGTTCTCGAAGGTTTTCGCCAGGTTATCGTCGAAGTTCGCCGCCGGATCGAAGTAGTCCAGCGCCTTGGTCATCAACAGATAGGTGTTGGCATCGAAACGCCCGGAGAACTCTTCGCCCTGATAACGCAGGTAGCTTTCGACCTGGAACTCGACGCTGTGGAAGTCGTAGTTGAGCTTTTCGCTCTTCAGGCCACGGCCGAATTTCTCGCCCATGGAGTCGTCGGACAGGTAGGTGATGTGCCCGACCATCCGCGCCAACATCAGGCCGCGCTTGGGGATTACGCCGGCTTCCTGGAACGAACCGCCGTGGAATTCCGGATCAGTGAGGATTGCCTGGCGCGCCACTTCGTTGAAGGCGATGTTCTGCGCCGAGAGTTTTGGCGCCGAGGCGATGGCCAGGCAGTGCCGCACACGATCCGGGTAGGTGATGGTCCACTGCAAGGCCTGCATGCCGCCGAGGCTGCCGCCGATCACTGCGGCGAACTGGCGGATGCCGAGCAGGTCAGCCAGGCGCGCCTGGCTGTGCACCCAGTCTTCCACGGTGAGCACCGGGAAGTCGGCGCCGAACGGCTTGCCGGTTTCCGGGTTGAGGCTGCTCGGACCGGTGGAGCCGTTGCAGCCGCCCAGATTGTTCAGGCTGACCACGAAGAATTTGTGGGTGTCGATTGGCTTGCCGGGGCCGATGCAGCTGTCCCACCAACCGGGCTTGCGGTCGTCGGGGCTGTGATAGCCGGCGGCATGGTGATGCCCGGATAAGGCGTGGCAGATCAGCACGGCGTTGCTCGCCTGTGCGTTCAACGTGCCGTAGGTTTCGTAGATTAGATCGTAGGCGGGCAGCGAACGGCCGCAGGCCAGGGCCAGGGGTTCACTGAAGTGCGCCGTTTGCGGCGTCACCAGACCAACAGAATCGGGGGGAAAGGCAGCTGGCATCGACCCTGCTCTCGTTGAAATGAGGCGTAAGTCTAAAGACCGGGGGGGTTAGCGGCAAGCGGCCCTCACCCTAGCCCTCTCCCAGAGGTAGAGGGGACCGACCGAGGTGTTCTTTTGAGCTACGCCGACCTGATCTATCGAGTTGAACTCAGGTTTTGAAAACCAGCCAAATCAGGTTCCTCTCCCGGAGGTAGAGGGGGGCTGATTGGGGAGGATGTTCGAGATACACCGACCTGAGCTATCGAGTCGAACTCTAGTTTTGAAAACACCATAGATCGGCTCCCTCTCCAGGGGGAGAGGGCTGGGGTGAGGGGCACAGACGCCGCCAAACTCAAGACAAGCGCCCAACCAACCCAGGCAAGTCCGGCAACTTCTTCGGCGAACAAATCTTCACTCGCTTCTGCCGGTTCAACTCGCCGCTGAGCAAACTGACCTGGCTCTTGGACACGCCAAACGCCTTGGCCAGAAAACCCATCAGATACGCATTGGCCTTGCCCTCGACCGGCGGGGCGGTGAGGCGGATCTTCAAGCGGTCACCGTGCAGCCCGGCGAAATCATCGCTGCGGGCTGCCGGTTGCAGGTGACATTCGAGGATCAGGTCGTCCCCGTCCCAGCGGAACCAGCTCACATCAGCAAGCGCAGGATTTCCGGCATCATCGTCATCGCCGCCAGATTGTTGATCACCAGCATGTCGATCAGCTTCAGCGCGAGGAAGGCGAAGATCGGCGACAGGTCCAGCCCGCCGAGGTTTGGCAGAATCTTGCGGAACGGCGCCAGGGCCGGCTCGCAGATCTGGTTCACCAGTTCAGCGCCTGGATTATGGCTGCCCGGAGCGACCCACGACAGGATCACGCTGATGATCAGGGCGAAGAAGAAAATCTTCAGGAACAGCGCGGTGACGCCAATGATCGCCCAGATAAACAGCTGCAGCGGGTTGCCGGTGGTGCCGTAAGTCAGCAGCAGGGTCAGCGCCATCAGCGCCAGTTGCACCAGAATCGCCAGGACCAGCGACGACATGTCCAGGCCGAACAGGCTCGGGATGATCCGGCGCAGTGGCTTGAGCAGCGGCTGGGTGGCTTTGACCACGAACTGGCACAGCGGGTTGTAGAAGTTCGCCCGCACCAGTTGCAGGACGAAGCGCAGCAGCACGATCAGCAAGTACAGGCTGCCGAGGGTTTGCAGCACGTAAACCGCTGCGGTGTTCAATCCAATCATGTAAGGCTCCTTATTTGCCCAGTTGTTCGGCCATTTCGGCCGAGCGGTGCGCGGCGGCGCCGAGTGCTTTTTCCACCAGGGCTTCGAAGCCATTAGCCTGGAATGATTTGATCGCGGCTTCTGTGGTGCCGTTTGGCGACGTCACGCGGCGGCGCAGTTCGGCAGCGTCGACATCGCTGGATACCGCCATGTGCGCGGCGCCCAGAGCCGTTTGCTGGGTCAGTTGCTCGGCGATTTCCTTTGGCAGACCGAGTTTGACGCCGGCGGCGGTCATCGCTTCGATCAGCAGGAAGAAGTACGCCGGGCCGGAGCCGGAGACGGCGGTCACCGCATCGAGTTGCTGTTCTTCGTTCAGCCACAGCGCGATGCCGACGGCGGACAGCAGCGCTTCGGCCTGCTGGCGCTGCTCGGCAGTCACTTCATGGGTGGCGTACAGGCCACTCACGCCCTGACGCAGCAGCGCCGGGGTGTTGGGCATGCAGCGCACGATCGGCTGCTCGCCGAGCCACGCGGTCATGCTCGCGCAGGTGATGCCGGCGGCGATCGACACCACCAGTTGATGCGGTTTCAGGCTCGGGCGGATGGCTTCACACACGGCTTTCATCGCCTGTGGCTTGACCGCCAGCACGATCACGTCGACGCCATCAATGGCCTGAGCGTTGTCGGCGAAGGTTTCGATGCCGTGTTCGGCGCTGACGCGTTTGCGCGTCTCTTCGCCCGGATCGCTGGCGCGAATGTGGCTGGCTTGCAGACCCTTGGCGCGCAGGCCGCCAATCAGACTGGCGGCCATGTTGCCGGCACCGATAAAGGCAATACGTGTGTTGCTCATGTCAGGTCCTTATTCAGAAGTTTGTCAGCCATGTCATGGCTGGCCGTAGTCGCGAGCGCCAAACAGGGCGGTACCGATCCGCACCCAGGTGGCGCCTTGGGCGATGGCCGACTCGAGGTCGTGGCTCATGCCCATGGAAAGTGTGTCGAGCGGCAGATTCAGGCTGGCCTGCAAACGTTGCACGGCAGCAAAAGCGGCGTCTTGTTCGGGGCGATCTTCGGTCGGCTCGGGAATCGCCATCAGCCCGCGCAGCTTCAGCCGGGGCAGGGCGCTGATGGCTTCGGCCAGCGCTGGCAGGTCGGCCGGGGTGCAGCCGGACTTGCTGGCTTCACCGCTGACGTTGACCTGAATGCAGATGTTCAGCGGCGGCAGCTCGGCCGGGCGCTGTTCGGACAGGCGTTGGGCAATTTTCAGGCGATCCACGGAGTGCACCCAGTCGAAATGCTCGGCGATGGCGCGAGTCTTGTTCGATTGAATGGGGCCGATGAAGTGCCAGATCAAGGGCAGGTCGGCCAGTTCGAGCTGTTTGCCCAGGGCTTCCTGCAGATAGTTCTCGCCGAAGTCACGCAGGCCGGCGGCGTAGGCTTCACGCAGGTCTTGCGCCGGTTTGGTCTTGCTCACCGCAAGTAATTGAACGCTGTGTTCGGCGCGCCCGGCAGCGGCGGTGGCAGCCTGGATGCGCGAACTAACCTGAAGGATGTTGTCTGCTATCGTGGACATCAAGAGGCGCCGGCGGTCTGAAGGTTCGCGGCATTCTACTGGAATTGAGGGACGCTATGGATATCACTGAACTGCTGGCGTTCAGCGCCAAACAGGGCGCTTCCGACCTGCACCTGTCGGCCGGTCTGCCGCCGATGATCCGCGTCGATGGCGATGTGCGGCGAATCAATCTGCCGGCGCTGGATCACAAGCAAGTGCACGAATTGATCTACGACATCATGAACGACACCCAGCGGGTCGACTTCGAGAAACACCTGGAAACGGATTTCTCGTTCGAAGTCCCCGGGGTGGCGCGCTTTCGGGTCAATGCGTTCAACCAGAACCGTGGCGCCGGCGCGGTGTTCCGCACCATTCCCTCGAAAGTACTGAGCATGGAAGACCTCGGCATGGGCGATGTCTTTCGCAAGATCACCGATGCGCCGCGCGGGCTGGTGCTGGTGACCGGGCCGACCGGCTCCGGCAAGTCGACCACGCTGGCGGCGATGATCGATTACCTCAACACCCATCGCCATCACCACATCCTCACCATCGAAGACCCGATCGAGTTCGTTCACGAATCGCGCAAATGCCTGATCAACCAGCGCGAAGTGCACCGCGACACCCGCAGCTTCGCCACCGCCCTGCGTTCGGCACTGCGCGAAGACCCGGACGTGATTCTGGTGGGCGAGATGCGCGACCTGGAAACCATTCGCCTGGCGCTGACCGCTGCCGAAACCGGGCATTTGGTGTTCGGCACCCTGCACACCACGTCAGCGGCGAAAACCATCGACCGGGTGGTGGATGTGTTTCCGGGGGATGAGAAATCCATGGTGCGTTCGATGTTGTCCGAGTCGCTGCTGGCCGTGGTCTCGCAGACCCTGATCAAGAAGATCGGCGGCGGGCGGGTGGCGGCGCACGAGATCATGCTGGGAACGTCGGCGATCCGTAACCTGATCCGCGAGGACAAGGTGGCGCAAATGTATTCGGCGATTCAGACCGGTGGGTCGTTGGGGATGCAGACACTCGACATGTGCCTGAAGGAGCTGGTGACCAAGGGTTTGATCAGTCGCGAGCATGCGCGGGAGAAGGCGCGTACGCCGGATAATTTCTGAGGGTTGGAATGCAAATTTGTGGCGAGGGAGCTTGCTCCCGCTGGGCGGCGCAGCCGCCCCAAAAGCTTGTGAGCGCTGCGCACTCAAGCGGGAGCAAGCTCCCTCGCCACAGTTGATCGTGTTTTAACGCTGAACGACGCGCATCTGCTTGCCGCCAGGTTCTTTCGGCAATACGCGCTTGGCAACCACGTAATGCTTTTCCCAATACGGCTTGTTCAGCGTGTCGATGCTCACCGCTTTGCCACGACGCGGTGCGTGGATGAAGCGGTCGTTGCCCAGGTAGATGGCAACGTGGTTGACCCGACGACTCTTGATGTTGAAGAAAATCAGGTCGCCCGGTTTCAGATCCTTGCGCTCGACTTTCTCGCCGTGACCGCTGGCCATGGCGTTGGAGGTGCGTGGCAGGTCGAACGTGGCGTCGTTGAACGCATATTTCACCAGACCGCTACAGTCGAAACCTTTACTTGGGCTGCTGCCGCCCCAACGATAAGGAGTACCGAGGACGTTCACCGCACGGCTCAGGACGTTGCTGCTTTCCTTGTTGGCCATCGGTGGCACCAGCTTGCCGTGATTCTTGCTGGCGAGCGTGGTGTGTTTCGTTTGTTTGCTGCTCTTGCTCGCAGGAGCCGAAGCATGGGATTTAGGGGTGAAACCGTTAACGTTGGGAAGACGTTGCTCACGATTGGTGGCGTGGGCGGCCAGTGGCATTAATAGGCAAATAGTTAGCCATGTCTTGAAAAATGGTCGCATTAGGCGTGGCTCTTATGTGGTAGCGCGCAACTTTATAACAGCTTTTTTGTCCCTTCCGAGGCCGTTGGTCGATTCAATCGGGAGGCAACGGAACCAAACAAGCGGCAAATGGACGCGATTGTCCGACAGAAGTCAGGTGTTATAAGGCTTTGACGGCAGACACGGTAACATTTGCCATACGTCGGCTACCTGTAAAAAAGTCACAAAGATTTAAAGAATATTTATCTATCGTGTGCAACGAGGTCTTCATGAACCGCTATCAGCTACCCCGCGTGAAGGAACAAGACACCCACAGCAAAATCATCGGTTACCTGCTGTGGATCTTTGGATTCACCGGCGCTCACCGCTTCTATTACGGCAAACCGGTCACCGGGACGATCTGGTTTTTCACCTTCGGCTTGTTGGGTATTGGCTGGCTGATCGACGTGTTCCTGATCCCGGCGATGGACCGCGAGGCGGATCTGCGTTTTGCCGCAGGGCCGATCGAATACAACGTGGCGTGGATTCTGCTGACGTTCCTGGGCGTGTTCGGCGTGCACCGGATGTACCAGGGCAAGTGGATCAGCGGGTTGCTGTATCTGCTGACCGGCGGGTTGTTCTTTGTCGGGGTGCTGTATGACTTCTGGACACTGAATGATCAGGTCTCGGTGCGTAATGCGCAGAACCGCGGCACCTTCCAGTAACCTGTGGTGAGGGGATAAATCCCCTTACCACAATGTCCCGCAGCAGCCGCTTACGCCTGGTGGCTGATCCGCCCATCCACCAGCGTATAACGCACCACGCCCGGCAGGGTGTGACCGAGGAACGGGCAGTTTTCGCCTTTCGACAGCCAGGTTTCGCCCGCGACGGTCGAAGCCTTCGGATCGAAGAGCACGATATCCGCCGCACCGCCCACCACCAGTTTGCCCGCCGGCAGCCGCAGCGCGTCCGCAGGGCCCGCGCTCAGGCGCGCAAGCAGGGTCGGCAGATCGAGTAGACCGTCCTCGACCAGGGTCATCGCCAGCGGCAGCAACAACTCGACGCTGCTGATGCCCGGTTCGGTTGCGCCGAACGGTGCCAGTTTGGCGTCGCGTTCATGCGGCTGGTGATGGCTGGAGATTGCCGACACCACACCCGACTTCACTGCCTCACGCAGGCCGTCGCGGTCCGCGCGGGTGCGCAGCGGCGGTTGCACGTGATACAGGCTGCTGAAGTCGATCAGCGCTTCATCGGTGAGGATCAGTTGATACAGCGCGACATCCGCCGTCACCTTCAAGCCACGGGCCTGGGCCTGGGCGATCAGGGCGACGCCGCGAGCGCTGGTCAGTTGGCTGAAGTGCGCGCGCACGCCGGTCTGCTCGACCAGCAACAGATCGCGGGCCAGGGCCACGGTTTCCGCCGTTTCCGGAATGCCCGGCAGACCGAGGAAGCTGGCGACCGCGCCTTCGTGAGCCAGGCCGCCATCCGCCAGGTCGTGATCCTGCGAATTGAAGATCACCGTCAGGTCGAAGGTGGCCGCGTACTCCAGCGCCCGGCACAGGGTGCGGGTGTTGCGGAAACTCTCCAGGCCATTGCCGAACGCCACGCACCCGGCGTCACGCAGCGCCACCAGCTCTGCAAGCTGTTCGCCATCCAGACCTTTACTCAGCGCGCCAATCGGAAACACCTTGGTGTTGCCGGCTTCACGGGCGCGGTCGAGGATCAGTTCGGCCACCGCCGAGGTGTCGAGCACCGGTTTGGTCTTCGGCGGGCAGCACAGGCTGGTCACGCCACCGGCTGCTGCCGCGCGGGTTTCGCTGGCGATGCTGCCTTTGCGGCTGTAGCCCGGCTCGCGCAGGGCGACGTTCAGATCGACCAGCCCGGGCGCGGCGACAAGGCCTTGGGCGTCGATGGTTTCAACGGCAGTGAAACCGGCCGGTGCGGCGCCGAGGGCGACGATTTTGCAGGCTTCAACGTGGATGTCGGTGATTTGATCCAGGCCGCTGCTTGGATCGATGACGCGGGCGCCGAGAATGCTGAGCTTCACTGGGCGTTCTCCTGCTCGAATTGACGTTGCGCTGTTTGCCCGCTCATGGCCATCGACAGCACGGCCATGCGGATCGCGATGCCGTAGGTGACCTGATTGAGGATCACCGAATGCGGGCCGTCGGCCACTGCCGATTCGATTTCCACGCCACGGTTGATCGGCCCCGGGTGCATGACGATGCAATTGGGTTTGGCCCCGGCCAGACGCGCGGTGGTCAGGCCGAACAGGCGATAGAACTCGCCTTCGCTCGGCAGCAGGCCGCCGGTCATGCGTTCACGCTGCAGGCGCAGCATGATCACCACGTCGACGTCCTTCAGGCCTTCGTTCATGTCGGTGTAGACCTTGACGCCGTACTGCTCGATGCCGATCGGCAGCAGGGTCTTCGGCGCGATCACGCGGATGTCCGGGCAGCCGAGGGTCTTCAGGGCGAGCATGTTCGAACGCGCCACTCGCGAATGCAGGATGTCGCCGACGATCGCCACCGAGAGGTTTTCGAAACCGCCCTTGTGCCGACGGATGGTGAGCATGTCGAGCATGCCCTGGGTCGGGTGCGCGTGACGACCGTCGCCGCCGTTGATGATCGCCACTTGTGGGCAGACATGCTCGGCGATGAAGTGTGCGGCCCCGGAATCGCCGTGGCGCACGACGAACATGTCGGCGGCCATGGCTTCGAGGTTGCGCAGGGTGTCGAGCAGGGTTTCACCTTTGCTGGCCGACGAGGTCGACACGTTCAGGGTGATCACGTCCGCCGACAGCCGCTGGGCCGCCAGTTCGAAGGTGGTGCGGGTGCGCGTGGAGTTTTCGAAGAACACATTGCACACGGTCTTGCCGCGCAGCAACGGGACCTTCTTCACCGCCCGGGCTCCGACTTCGAGGAACGAGTCGGCAGTGTCGAGGATTTCCGTCAGCAACTCGCGGCGCAGGCCGTCGAGCGAGAGGAAGTGGCGCAGCTGGCCCTGATCATTGAGCTGCAGCGGGCGCTTGGTATCTAGAGGCGTCATCGCGAGGGGGACTCTCAATAGGGCGGATTAAGGATTCAGGTCTTGCAGTTCGAGGGTCAGCGGCTCCGGGCCGGACAACTTGACCCGTTGGTGAGCGGCCAGCGACAGGGTCGCGCCGACCACGTTCGGGCGGATCGGCAGCTCGCCGGCGTCCAGGTCCAGCAGGCAGACCAGGGTCACGCTGGCCGGACGACCGTAGTCGAACAGTTCGTTCATGGCGGCGCGGATGGTGCGGCCGCTCATCAGCACGTCGTCGATCAGCACCAGATGCTGGCCTTCGATCTCGAAGGGCAGGGCCGACGGGCGCACTTGTGGGTGCAGGCCGTTCTGGCTGAAGTCGTCGCGGTAGAAGGAAACATCCAGCGTGCCCAGTGGTGCATCGCTGCCCAGCTCCTTGAGCAGGGCCTGCGCAACCCAAATGCCACCGGTGCGGATGCCGATGTAGCGCGGTTCACTGATGCCACGCTGGGCCAGGTGCGCCTTGAGGCGTGTCGCCATCTGGCTGATCAGATCGGCGGGATTTGGCAGGCTCATGGTTGCTCCTTCTTGGGGTCGAGCCGGGTCCTTGGACGCGGCTCGGATCGTAGCTCAAAAGAAAAGCGCCGAAGCGCTTGTCAGGATTCAAACAATGCAGTGTTTTCATCGAGCCAGCCCTGCAGCAGCAGGGCGGCGGCGATGGCGTCCACCGGGTTGTCGCGGTAACTGCCTTTCTGCCCGCCACGGGCCAGTCGCTCGCCCTTGGCTTCGAACGTGGTCAGGCGTTCGTCGTGGGTATAGAAGGGCAGATTGAAGCGGCCGTTGAGGCGCCGGGCGAATTTCTCCGCGCGTACGCACATGTCGCTCGGTGTGCCGTCCATGTTCAACGGCAGGCCGACGACGACGGCGTCGGGTTTCCATTCCTTGATAAGGGCTTCGACCTGGTTCCAGTCGGGAACGCCGTTCTGCGCCTTCAAGGTGCACAGCTCGCGGGCCTGGCCGGTAATCACCTGGCCGACCGCGACGCCGATCTGTTTGGTGCCGTAGTCGAAGCCGAGAATCAGGCGCAGGGCCATCAGGCGTGCCCCGCCTGGCTGGTCAGCAGGCTGAGGTTGATCCCCAGATGCCGGGCCGCCGCTTCCAGGCGCAGCTCGCTGCTGGTGTTGAACAGGATGTCGGCGTCGTACGGGCAGGTCAGCCAGGCGTTGTCGGCCAGTTCGGCCTCCAGTTGCCCGGCTTCCCAGCCGGCATAGCCGAGGGCGATCACGCTTTTTGCCGGGCCCACGCCGTCGGCGATGGCGAACAGCACGTCCTGCGAGGTGGACAGCGCCAGATCACCTTCGAGCTCAACGGTGGCCTGAAAGGTCTTGCCCGCCGGGTGCAGGACAAAACCGCGATCGGTCTGCACCGGGCCGCCGATGAAGATCGGCACATGCTGGCACAGCGCTGGCGGATCGATGTCCGGGCGCAATTGCTCGAGAATGTCAGCCAGATTCAGCTCTTGCGGTCGATTGACCACCAGCCCCATGGCGCCATTGGCCGTGTGCTCGACGATGTAGGTCAAGGTGTGGGCAAAGTTCGGGTCGGCCATGTGTGGCATGGCGATCAGGAAATGATGCTTGAGGTAGCTGGGGCTGACGTTTTTCATGAGCGATAGTGTGGCGTTCGGGGGGCGAACTGACAAGCTGGAGATGCGTTGCGAATGGTCTTCCCGCCCCCTGTGGCGAGGGAGCTTGCTCCCGCTCGGCTGCGCAGCAGTCGTAAAATCTGATATCCGGGTGTGTCTGAATAAATGCAGGGGGCCGCTTCGCAGCCCAGCGGGAGCAAGCTCCCTCGCCACAAAAGCTCGCTTGGCGCTGTTCAGTTGCTGGAGAGCTTATCGCCCCGGGCGAATTTCCAGGTGCGGATGATTTCCAGTCGGTCGATATCCGACAGATCGCCGGTAAACGGGGCAAACGGTGCCGCCAGTCGGACGATGCGCTGCGCGGCCTGATCCAGCAGCGGCTGGCCGGAGGATTCGAGCACCAGCACTTCATACAGCGAGCCGTCGCGGTTGATCGAGACCATCAGGCGCAGGTTGCCGTAGATCTGCTTGCGTCGGGCTTCTTCCGGGTAATTGAGGTTGCCGATGCGCTCGACCTTCTTGCGCCAGTCGTCCTTGTACCAGGCGCCCTTGTCGCGCATGGTCGAGGCGGCGCTCAAACGGTGGATACGCGGGCGCTTGGCGTACAGCTGTTGTTCGTTGGCCAGTTCGGCTTCGAGGCTGGCGATGTCGCTGGACAGCTGCGAGCTGTCGAACGTCGGCGCATCGACCGCAGGTTTGGTCTCGGTCTTGGTTTCTTCTTTCTTGGTCGGCGCCTTCTGCTGTTTCGGCGCCACCGTGGTCACCGCAGCCTTGGGCGCCGCTTCGCGAACCTCCGGTTTGGCGGCCGGTGGCGGGGTGACCTTTTTGACCTGATTGTCCTGGAACGGCGCGACCTCGGTGGTCTTGGGGATCGCCTTCTTGTCGAGGGTGCCGCTGCCCTCCTGGTTTTCCTGAGCGAGGAAATCAGCCTTTTTCGGCTTGGTTTCGCTCTTGAAGGTGGCAAGGGTGATTTCCAGGGTTTTGCTGATCTGCTTGGGCTCGACCATGGTGAAGCCGACGCCCAGCAGCAGCGCCAAATGGATCAGCGCCGCGAGAAACAGGGTAAATCCGAGGCGATCGGCCGGGCGCACGCCACGATGGGCGAGTTCTGCGGGCAGATCGGACGGGAGGGTCATGACAAGAAAACCAACATCGCGCTTTTCAGAGGCTGCGCATGATAACGCAATGTTGGTTTCGCGCCTTGGGCTTCACGCTTCAAGCGACAAGCTGCATGTGACACACGTCAAGCTTGCGGCTTTTTGCCGGCGGCTTGCAGCTTCTTGTCGATCGCGTCCATCAGCATGCCGCCGATATCAGTGCCGAACGCGTTGTCGATTTCGCGGATGCAGGTCGGGCTGGTGACGTTGATTTCGGTGAGGTTTTCGCCAATCACGTCCAGGCCGACGAACAGCAGGCCTTTCTCGCGCAGGGTCGGGCCGACTTGCGCGGCGATCCAGCGATCCTTGTCGGTCAGCGGCCGTGCTTCGCCACGACCACCGGCGGCGAGGTTGCCCCGAGTTTCGCCCTGGGCCGGAATCCGTGCCAGGCAGTAATCCACCGGCTCGCCGTCGATCATCAGGATGCGCTTGTCGCCGTCCTTGATCGCCGGCAGATAGGCCTGACCCATGATCTGCTGGCCGCCAAGGGCGGTCAGGGTTTCGAGGATCACCGACAGGTTCGGGTCGCCGGCGCGGTGACGGAAAATCGACGTGCCACCCATGCCGTCCAGCGGCTTGAGGATCACGTCGCCATGCTTGGCGGCGAATTCGCGCAGCACGTCGGCGCGACGGCTGACGATGGTTGGCGGGGTGCACTGCGGGAACAGCGTGGCGAACAGTTTTTCGTTGCAGTCACGCAGGCTCTGCGGCTTGTTGACCACCAGCACGCCGGCGGTTTCGGCCTGTTCCAGCAGGTAGGTGGAGTAGACGAACTCCATGTCGAACGGCGGATCCTTGCGCATCAGGATCACGTCCAGATCGCTCAGCAGGTTGTCCTGCTCGGCATCCAGTTCGAACCATTTTTCCGGGTTGGCGAAGACCTTCAGCGGCTTCATGCGCGCCCGGGCCTGACCTTCGGCCTGATACAGGTCACGCTGTTCCATGTAGAACAGCTCCCAGCCGCGTTTCTGCGCGGCCAGCAACATGGCCAGCGAGCTATCCTTTTTATAGGAAATGCTGGCGATAGGGTCCATGACAATCCCGACGCGAACGCTCATTGGGTTTTCCTCGAAAATTGGCTACCGGATCGGTATTGAAAAAGTGCCGCCAGAGTGGCGCTGGCAGGGTTTTCGGTCAAGGAAAAACCCGTCGATAGATTGCATCTGGAGACTGTGCTAAAAAGGCTGGCATGCAGTGCTGGCCCTTGAACATCAAGGGTTTCCAGCCATTACTCATCGCAAAACGGACAATTTGATTCGCAAAGGCGACGGTAGAGCCCTCTTATGGAACAGCAGTCCAGCGCCTTGAAGGTCATGGTGATCGATGACTCGAAAACGATTCGTCGCACCGCCGAAACACTGTTGAAGAATGTGGGCTGCGAAGTCATCACGGCCATCGATGGTTTCGACGCCTTGGCCAAGATCGCCGACAACCACCCCGGAATCATTTTTGTCGACATCATGATGCCGCGTCTGGATGGTTATCAGACCTGCGCTTTAATCAAGAACAACAGTGCCTTCAAGGCCACGCCGGTGATCATGCTGTCGTCCAGGGACGGGCTGTTCGACAAGGCCAAGGGGCGGATTGTCGGTTCTGATCAATTTTTGACCAAGCCTTTCAGCAAGGAAGAACTGCTCAACGCGATTCAGGCCCACGTTCCGGGCTTCGCCGCCGTTTTGCCGCAGTAAGACACGTACAGTGACGCTCGGCCAGCGGGCCGGATGTCGACAAGAAAAATGGGGAAGACCATGGCACGTATCCTGATCGTCGATGATTCGCCGACTGAAATGTACAAACTCACCGGCATGCTGGAAAAGCACGGCCATGAAGTGCTCAAGGCCGAAAATGGCGCCGACGGCGTGGCCCTGGCCCGTCAGGAAAAACCCGATGCCGTGCTGATGGACATCGTCATGCCCGGCCTCAACGGTTTTCAGGCGACTCGGCAACTGACCAAGGATGCCGAGACCAGCCATATCCCGGTGATCATCATCACCACCAAGGATCAGGAAACCGACAAGGTCTGGGGCACCCGTCAGGGCGCGAAGGATTACCTGACCAAACCGGTCGAAGAAGACATGCTGATAAAGACTCTGAACAAAGTACTCGAAGGCTGATTGCGCAGCCATGAGCGAATCGCTGACCGCCTTCGAACTGCTGTGGCAGATTGACCAGCGCTGTCGCCTGCTGGCGGCGGATCTGCCGTCGCAGCCCGGGCGTCAGGACCGCTGGAGCGGCATCGGTTTTCGCCTCGGCGAGCACTGGTACGTGGCGCCGATGGGCGAAGTCAGCGAAGTGCTGCACGAGCCGCGCTTCACTCAGTTGCCCGGGGTCAAGCCATGGGTCAAAGGGGTGGCTAACCTGCGGGGGCGCCTGCTGCCGATCATGGACCTGTGCGGATTCTTCGGACATGAGCTGTCGCCGTTGCGCAAACAGCGTCGGGTGCTGGTGGTGGAGCATGGCGATGTGTTTGCCGGGTTGATGGTCGATGAGGTCATTGGCTTGCAGCATTTTGAGCAGGACAGCTTCGAACCGATCTCGATCAGCAAGCGTCAGGGCTCCAAGGCGGAGTTCGTCAAAGGCTATTTCCGGCGCGAGCAGAACTGGCGGGTGTTCAGTTTGTTCGCGCTGGCGAAATCGCCGGTGTTCATGGGCGTCGCGATATAGCCGTAACAACAAAGATCCCTTGTAGGAGTGAGCCTGCTCGCGATTCAGGCACCGTGGTGTATCAAATACACCGCGTTATCGTTCAATCGCGAGCAGGCTCACTCCTACAGGTTTTACGGGTGAGCTTCAAACAGGCGAGGACCGATGACAAAAGCAAAAACAGGCAAGTCGGCAGAAGGGTCGCGCAGTCGCTCGCAGATCATCGTGCTGTTCATCGCACTGATCGTGTTCATCATGCTGCTGTTCGCCAACTTCGCCTACCTCAACACCCAGGCCAACTACGACAAGCAGTACATCGGTCATGCCGGTGAGCTGCGCGTGCTATCGCAACGCATCGCCAAGAACGCCACCGAAGCCGCCGCCGGCAAGGCCGCCGCGTTCAAGTTGCTGAGTGATGCGCGCAACGATTTTGCCCAGCGCTGGGGTTACCTGAAGAAGGGCGACCCCGCTACCGGCCTGCCACCCGCGCCAGCCACCGTGCGCCCGGAAATGCGCGCCGTGCAGCTGGACTGGGAGCGCCTGCTGAAAAACACCGATGCGATTCTCTCCAGCGAACAGACCGTGCTGTCGCTGCATCAGGTTGCGGCGACGCTGGCCGAAACCGTGCCGCAGCTGCAGATCGAATACGAAAAAGTCGTTGAAATCCTCCTGCAACGCGGCGCCCCGGCAGCGCAGGTGGCGATGGCCCAGCGCCAATCGCTGCTGGCCGAACGCATCCTCGGCGCGGTCAACACCGTTCTCGCCGGCGACGAGAACTCGCAGCAGGCCGCCGATGCCTTCGGCCGCGACGCCACCCGTTTCGGCCAGGTGCTCAACGGCATGCTGCAGGGCAACCCGACCCTGAAAATCAGCCAGGTCGAAGACCGCGACGCCCGTGCGCGCCTGAGTGAAATCTCCGAGCTGTTCCAGTTCGTTTCCGGCTCGGTGGACGAAATCCTCGAGACCTCGCCGGAGCTGTTCAAGGTCCGCGAGTCGGCGAGCAACATCTTCAGTCTGTCGCAGACCCTGCTCGACGAAGCCTCGCACCTCGCCACCGGTTTCGAAAACCTCGCCGGCGGGCGCAACACCGACACCATCGGCGGCTATGTGCTGGGGTTGCTGGCGCTGGCCTCGATCATCCTGATCGGCATGGTCATGGTCCGCGAAACCAACCGCCAGTTGCGCGAGACCGCCGAGAAGAACGAGCGCAACCAGAACGCGATCATGCGCCTGCTCGACGAAATCGAGGATCTGGCCGACGGCGACCTGACCGTGACCGCCTCGGTGACCGAAGACTTCACCGGGACCATCGCCGACTCGATCAACTACTCGGTCGACCAACTGCGCGATCTGGTCGCCACCATCAACCTCACGGCCGGCCAGGTCGCCGCAGCGGTGCAGGAAACCCAGGCCACCGCCATGCACCTGGCCCAGGCCTCGGAGCATCAGGCGCAGCAGATTTCCGAAGCCTCGACCGCGATCAGCGACATGGCCCAGTCCATTGATCAGGTCTCGGCCAACGCTGCCGAATCCTCGGCGGTGGCCGAGCGTTCGGTGGAAATCGCCAACAAGGGCAACGAGGTGGTGCACAACACCATCCACGGCATGGACAACATCCGCGAACAGATTCAGGACACCGCCAAACGCATCAAGCGCCTGGGCGAATCCTCGCAGGAGATTGGCGACATCGTCAGCCTGATCGACGACATTGCCGACCAGACCAACATTCTCGCCCTCAACGCGGCGATTCAGGCGTCGATGGCCGGGGATGCCGGGCGTGGTTTTGCGGTGGTTGCCGACGAAGTGCAGCGGCTGGCCGAGCGCTCGTCCGCGGCCACCCGGCAGATCGAAACCCTGGTGCGGGCGATTCAGACCGACACCAACGAAGCCGTGATTTCCATGGAGCAGACCACCACCGAAGTGGTGCGCGGCGCGCGACTGGCGCAGGATGCCGGTGTCGCCCTGGAAGAAATCGAAGGCGTGTCGAAGACCCTCGCCGCGCTGATCCAGAGCATTTCCAACGCGGCGCAGCAGCAGACCTCGTCGGCCGGGCAGATTTCCCTGACGATGAACGTGATCCAGCAGATCACCTCGCAGACCTCGTCCGGTTCCACCGCCACCGCCGAGAGCATCGGCAATCTGGCGAAGATGGCCAGTCAGCTGCGCCGTTCGGTATCCGGTTTCACCTTGCCGTCGGCGTCTGCGACGGACAAGGCGTGAGTGGAGTGGTTATGGGTGACCGGCACGACTACGTGGCCCTCGAATGGGTCAAAGGTGAAATTGCCGAAACGCTGAGGCAGGCGCATCAGGCGATTGAAGCCGTGCTCGATGATCCGCAGGCCTTTCCCGGGCTGGACGAGTGCCTGGATTACATCCATCAGGTCCACGGCAGTCTGCAGATGGTCGAGTTCTACGGCGCCGCGTTGCTCGCCGAAGAAATGGAACATCTGGTCGAAGCCCTGCAACACCAACGCGTCAGCCACCGCGACGAAGCCCTGCACTTGCTGCTGCAAGCCCTCGGACAATTGCCGATCTACCTCGACCGCGTGCAGAGCGCCCGCCGCGACCTGCCGCTGGTGGTGCTGCCGCTGATCAACGACCTGCGCAGCGCGCGCGGCGAAAGCCTGCTCTCGGAAACCAGCCTGTTCAGCCCGCAACTGCCCGAGCTGCCGCCGCTCAGCGAGCAAGCGCTGGCGCAGCTGGAGCCGGCGGAACTGCCGAACGTGCTGCGCAAGTTGCGCCAGATGCTGCAAATGGCCCTGGTCGGCTTGTTGCGTGAGCAGGATGACCAGACGCATCTGGACTACCTGACGAAGGTCTTCAGCCGTCTCGAAGCCCTGAGCGGTGATGCGCCGCTGAGCCCGTTGTGGCAAGTGGCATCGGCGCTGGTCGAAGGCATGCGCGAAGGCGCCATCGCCCATAGCCCGGCGCTGCGCAGCCTGTTCAAGGACGCCGACAAGGAACTCAAGCGCCTGCTCGAGCAGGGCATGCGCGGTCTCAACCAGCCGCCCCCTGCGGAGCTGCTCAAAAGCCTGCTGTTCTATATTGCCAAAGCCGAACACCCCACCGGGCAGATGCTGACCATGAAAGATCGCTACTCCCTGGACGACGCGTTGCCCGACAGCGCGATGGTCGACGAAGAACGCGCGCGCCTGGCCGGCCCCGACCGCGATGCGATGCGCTCGGTGCTGGCGGCGCTGTGCGAAGAGCTGGTGCGGGTCAAGGAGCGCCTCGACCTGTTCGTGCGCAGCGACCGTCAGCACACCTCCGATCTGGAAAGCCTGCTGGCGCCACTGCGGCAGATCGCCGACACCCTCGCGGTGCTGGGTTTCGGCCAGCCGCGCAAGGTCATCATCGATCAACTGGCGGTGGTCCTCAGCCTCGCCCAGGGCCAGCGCGAACCGAGTGACGCCACGCTGATGGACGTCGCCGGCGCCTTGCTCTACGTCGAAGCCAACCTCGCCGGGATGGTCGGCACGGTCGAGCCGGAAAGCCCCGAAGACACGCGCCTGCCGACCACCGACCTGACGCAGATCCATCAGATCGTGATCAAGGAAGCGCGCATCTGCCTGCAACAGGCCAAGGACATGATCGTCGACTACATCGACGCCGACTGGGATCGCCAGCAACTGCAACCGTTGCCGGAACTGCTGACCCAGGTGCGCGGCGCGCTGGCGATGATTCCGCTGAGCCGGGCGGCGAGTCTGGTCGAGGCCTGCAACAGCTTTATTCGCGAACACCTGCTGCTGGATCCGCACGAGCCGGGCTGGCAGCAACTGGATCACCTGGCCGACGTCATCACCAGCCTCGAGTATTACCTCGAGCGCCTGAGCGACGATCCGCAAGCGCCGAACGAGCAACTGCTGGATGTCGCGCAGAAGAGCCTCGCCAGCCTCGGTTTCTTTCCCGACGAGCAGCCCGACGAGCCGCACGTGCCGCTGCTCGATGACGTCCTCAGCCCCAACGAAGCGCTGGTGATGCAGGACCTGCAAGCGCTGGACGACCCCGAGACCGTGCAGTCGCTGGCCGATGTGCTGGCCAGCCCGGTGTCGGCGGTCAACCCGCCGGCCTTGATCACCCCCGGCAGCCTGATGCCGCCGCCCGCCGATGAAGAACCGGTGGACGATGAACTGCGCGAAGTGTTCCTCGAAGAGACCGACGAGGTCCTCGAAGTCCTCCACGAATTCCTGCCGCGCTGGACGGCCAACCCGCAGGACCGTGCAGCCCTGACCGAACTGCGTCGCGCCTTTCACACCCTGAAAGGCAGCGGGCGTATGGTTCGCGCGTTGATCCTCGGCGAGCTGGCCTGGGCGGTGGAGAACCTGCTGAACCGGGTGTTGGAGCAAAGCATTGAACCGGGTTCGGCGGTGCCGCAACTGCTCACCGACACCGTGCTGTTGCTCCCGGAGCTGATCAACGAATTCGCCAATCAGCGCCAGCGTCAGCGCAGCGATGTCGATCAACTCGCGGCCCGCGCTCACGTCCTGGCCAAAGGTGACGCGGCCTTGGCCGAGGAAGACGTCGCCGACGTCGCCGCACTCGATCCGCTGTTGCTGGAGATCTTCCGCAACGAGGCCGAAACCCACCTCGCCAGCCTCAACCGCTTCCTCGATCAGGCCGCCGAGCATGTACCGCTGCAGGCCAGCGATGAGTTGCAGCGCGCCTTGCATACCCTCAAGGGCAGTGCGTCGATGGCCGGTGTGCTGCCGATTGCCGAACTGGCGGCGCCGCTCGATCAACTGGCCCGCGAGTTCAAAGCGCATCAGTTGCCGCTCGACCTCGACGAAGTGGAATTGCTGCTTGAAGCCGAAGGCCTGTTCCGGGTGGGCCTGCGTCAGCTCAAGCACGATCCGCTGGCGCCGATTGTCGGTGCACAGTCGCTGATCAAACGCACGGGCGCATTGCTCGCCGAACGCCTGGAAGCCATTCTCAATGCGCCGAACACCGGCCTGCGGATCAAGCGCGACCCGCAACTGATCAACAACTTCCTCGCTCAGGGCATGGACATCCTGCTCGACGCCGAAAGCCTGTTGCAGCGTTGGCAGCAGCACCCCGGCGAGCGCCAGGAACTCAGCGCGCTGCTGGATGAACTGACCACCCTCGGCGAAGGCGCGCACATGGCCGATCTGTTGCCGGTGGACGTGTTGTGCGAGGCCTTGCTCGACCTCTATGGCGCGGTGGAAGAAAGCAGCCTGGCGGTCAGCGAACGGTTTTTCCAAGAGGCGCAGAAGGCCCACGAAGCGCTGATCAACATGCTCGACGAACTGGCCGCCGGCCAGGAAGTCACGCCGCAGCCGCAGCGCATCCGCGCCTTGCACGAACTGCTCGACGAAAGCCTCGACCCGACGGCCATGGGGCTGATCCGCAGCGACGGCAGCCGCACCTTGAGCATCCATGAACTGGGCGCCGCAACCGCCGAACTCGCCCAAGCCAATACCGAGACCGCGCCGGATGACGAGATTGTCGAGATCTTTCTCGAAGAGGCGGTGGACATTCTCGATAGTGCCGGCCAGGCCTTGCAGCGCTGGTTGAACGACCCGGACAACAGTGCGCCGCTGTCGTCGTTGCAGCGCGATTTGCACACGCTCAAGGGCGGCGCGCGGATGGCCGAGGTCGATGCCATTGGCGATCTGGCCCACGAACTGGAAGGTCTTTACGCAGGGCTGGTGGATCGTCGCTACAGTCACAGCGAGACCTTGGGCCGTTTGCTGCGCAAGAGCCATGACCGCTTGGCGGTGTTGCTGGAGCAGTTGCAGGCGCATCAACCGCTGACCCCGGCGCTGGAGCTAATCGAAGCGATCCGCCAGTTCCGTCAGGGCGCATCCGCCACTGCCGAAACGGCGCAACCGGCCGCCGATCACGACAGCGCCGCGCATGACCCGGAGCTGCTGGAAATCTTCCTCGAAGAAGGTTTTGACATCATCGAAAACTCTGGCGCGGCGTTGTTGCGCTGGCAGGCCGAGCCGGGCAATCGCCAGGAAGTCGAAACCCTGCTGCGCGATCTGCACACCCTCAAGGGCGGCGCGCGGATGGTCGAGATCGGGCCGATCGGCGACCTCGCCCATGAGCTGGAATACCTGTACGAAAGTCTCTCCACCGGAGCGTTGCAGCCATCGGCGGAACTGTTTGCGCTGGTGCAGCGCGGGCATGATCGGCTGGCGCAAATGCTTGATGGCGTGCGCGCCGGGCAACCTTGCCCGCCGGCGGATCGGCTGATCAATGCGATCCAGAATTTCAGTCATCCGGCGACGGTAGAAACGCCGCCAGTGCTAGCTGTTCCGGTCAAGACTGACGCGGCGCCACCGGCTGCCGACGCTGGCGCGGACATGGTCAAGGTCTCCGCTGAACTGCTCGATGAACTGGTCAATCTGGCCGGCGAAACCTCGATCTTCCGGGGGCGTATCGAACAACAGGTCAGCGATGCACAAACCGCGCTGAACGAGATGGAAACCACCATCGAACGCATGCGCGATCAGTTGCGCCGGCTCGATACCGAAACCCAGGGGCGGATTCTCAGCCGCCAGCAGGTCGATGCCGAACGCCTCGGTTATGAAGAATTCGATCCGCTGGAAATGGACCGTCATTCACAGTTGCAGCAACTGTCGCGGGCGCTGTTCGAATCGGCCTCCGACCTGCTCGACCTCAAGGAAACCCTCGACCGTCGCAACCACGACGCCGAGAACCTGTTGCAGCAGCAGGGGCGGATCAACACCGAATTGCAGGAAGGCCTGATGCGCACGCGCATGGTGCCGTTCGAACGCATGCTGCCGCGGCTCAAACGCATCGTGCGGCAGGTCGCCGAAGAGCTGAACAAGGACGTCGCGTTCATCATCGACAATGCCGAAGGCGAGATGGATCGCAACGTGCTGGAGCGCATGGCCGCGCCGCTGGAACACATGCTGCGCAACGCCGTCGACCATGGCTTGGAGTCTGCCGAGGTGCGGCTGGCGGCGGGCAAACCGGCGCAGGGCACGATCACCCTCGACCTGTCCCGCGAGGGCGGCGACATCGTTTTCGATATCCGCGACGACGGCGCCGGCGTGCCGCTGGACGCGGTGCGGCGCAAGGCGATCAAACGTGGTTTGCTCGCGCCGGACGCGGAGATCAGCGATCGCGATGTGCTGCAATTCATCCTGCAGCCGGGGTTCTCCACGGCGGAAAAGATCACCCAGATTTCCGGACGCGGCGTCGGCATGGACGTGGTTCACGAAGAAGTCCGTCAGCTCGGCGGCACCATGAGCATCGACTCGGTGCCGGGGCAGGGCGTGCATTTCCGCATTCGTCTGCCGTTCACCGTGTCGGTCAACCGTGCGTTGATGGTGCAGTGCGGCGAGGATCAATACGCGATTCCGCTGAACACCATCGAAGGCATCGTCCGCGTCTTGCCGAACGATCTGGAAGGGCACTTTCGCAACGATCCTCCAAGCTACCACTACGCTGGCCAGCGCTATGAGTTGTGCTACCTGGGCGAGCTGCTGAAAACCGCGCCACGCCCGAAATTGCTCGGTCAGAGCCTGCCGTTGCCGGTGCTGCTGGTGCAGTGCAACGACCGGCACGTCGCGGTGCAGGTCGACGCGATGGCCGGCACCCGCGAAATCGTGGTCAAGAGCCTCGGCCCGCAGTTCGCGGCGGTGCAGGGGGTGTCCGGGGCAACGATTCTCGGCGATGGCCGGGTGGTGCTGATTCTGGATCTGCTGGCGCCGATCCGCGCGATGCAGGCACGGGTTGCGCAGCGTCCGGCCCCTGCGGAGATCGACAGCGAACCGCAGAAACCGCTGCTGGTGCTGGTGGTCGATGACTCGGTGACCGTGCGCAAGGTCACCAGCCGTTTGCTCGAACGCCACGGCATGAACGTGCTGACTGCCAAGGACGGGGTCGATGCCATGTTGCTGCTCGAAGAACACATGCCCGATGTGATGCTGCTCGACATCGAAATGCCGCGCATGGACGGCTTCGAAGTCGCCACTCAGGTGCGCCACGACGAACGCCTGCAACACCTGCCGATCATCATGATCACCTCGCGCACCGGGCAGAAACACCGCGACCGCGCGATGGCCATCGGCGTCAACGACTACCTCGGCAAGCCGTATCAGGAATCGGTGCTGCTCGAAAGCATTGCCCACTGGAGCAAGAAACATGCATGAGCGCCGCCACAACGCGCGCACCAGCCAGCTCACCGGCCTGCTGCTGCCGCTGGCCGACCGCAACCTGATCCTGCCCAATATCGCCGTGGCCGAGCTGATCGACTACCAGGCCAGCGCCTTCGATCTGGACACACCGCCGTGGTATCTGGGGCGGGTGAGCTGGCGTGAACGGCAGATTCCGCTGCTGAGTTTCGAGTCGGCCTGCGGGCAGAAAATCGTCATTGGCGAGCGGGCGCGGATCGTGATTCTCAATGCCCTCGGTGGGTTGCCGGAGCTGAAATTCATAGCCTTGCTGGTGCAGGGGATACCGCGTTCGTACAAGCTCGACAGCCAGTTGAGTTATGTCGATGTGCCGTTGTGTGCGCTGGAGCAGGCGGCGGTGCAGGTCGGGGAGCAGGTGGCGAAGGTGCCGGATTTGTTAGCGCTGGAGAAGTTGTTGGTGGAGGCTGGCCTCATCCACTGATCCAGCCTTTGTGGTGCTCTGACTGGCCACTTCGCGAGCAGGCTCACTCCTACAATTGGAATGCGTTCCCCCTGTAGGAGTGAGCCTGCTCGCGATAGCGTCCTATGCATCACCTAGAATCCGACAGATAAATCCTCAATTCCCGTAGCGAAATAAACACCTTCCAGTCACCAGTTTAAATACACTCAGTGTTACGGCTCACCAGCCTACAAATCCTTGCGCCGCTGCCTACGCATGCACCAGAATCCGCCGGCTTGTGCGCCCTCGGCAGGCTGCGTAACTTGATCCCGTCACTGATTCCCAGTGATCGGGTTTAGCAGCCCGTGGTTAATCTAAGGGTGCACATACATCATCGTCAGGCTCAGTGCCTGCATTCGATGGCGGCTGTGCGCAGGGCGCTTCGGCGCGCCGGCTTCCTTAGGTTCCCCGGTCTGCTAACCTGCGTTCAGCTGCCACCCCTTCTTTTAGCAGAGAAGCGGTTCCAGCTTTATTTCGGAACCTGAAAATGATTAAACCTACACCAAGCCCGCCGCCAACAGATGCGGCATCCCCCTACGAAGCCCCCGACTCGAAGAAATTCCACGAAGCCGCCGAACGCGCCCTCGACCACTACCTCGGCCCGCCGTCACCCGACCTCATGGCCGCGCCTTATACCCCCAACACGCTCTACATGGTCAACCCTGAAGCCGACAGCGAATCCTTGCTGGCCGACGCCAGTGAATCGCTCGGCTCGGCCACCGTCATGCTCAATAACCATGCGGCGCTGGTGCAAGGCACGCACCGCAAGACGTTGCAGGGCATTGCCCAGGTGGTGATGGTGGCGGAGATGGCTGTGAATCGTGTGTTGGATAAGTTGGTGCCGACGGAATAGCGAAAAAGCCCGACCCTCACCCCAGCCCTCTCCCGGAGGGAGAGGGGGCCGACCGAGGTGTCTTACGCTATACATCGACCTGAAAAACCGAGTCGATTATGGATTCAGCGCGGCAAGATCAGGTCGATGTACATCACAAGCATCCCCCAATCAGTCCCCTCTCCCTCCGGGAGAGGGCTAGGGTGAGGGCACTCTTGATCATTACCCTGAGCGTAATGATTCACCACCGCGCTTGATTGATGCCCCCACCCCACACGCCTACCTTAGCTCCACGACAGCGAACCCCGTGGAGTGAGCATGACAACAACAATTTCCCCCGACTCGCGCTGGACGCGGCGGCGTGACGAGAAGCAGCGGCGTCTCGACAAGGTGCGCGGGCTGGCCGACGGTGTGGTGTTGCCCACCGACAAGATCGTCGCCGCGCTCGAAGCGCTGATCCATCCCGGCGACCGTGTGGTGCTGGAGGGCAACAACCAGAAACAGGCGGATTTCCTTTCCCGCTCGCTGGCCAAGGCCGATCCGCAAAAGCTCCACGACCTGCACATGATCATGCCCAGTGTCGGGCGCTCCGAGCACCTGGACCTGTTCGAACGCGGCATCGCCCGCAAGCTCGATTTCTCCTTCGCCGGCACCCAGAGCCTGCGCATCAGCCAGTTGCTCGAAGACGGCCTGCTGGAAATCGGTGCGATTCACACCTACATCGAACTCTACGCCCGGCTGGTGGTGGATCTGATCCCCAACGTCGTGCTCTCGGCCGGATTCATGGCCGACCGCGCCGGCAACATCTACACCGGCCCCAGCACCGAAGACACCCCGGCACTGATCGAACCGGCCGCCTTCAGCGACGGCATCGTAATCGTTCAGGTCAACCAGTTGGTCGACGACGTCAGCGAACTGCCGCGCGTGGACATCCCGGCCTCGTGGGTGGATTTCGTGGTGGTGGCCGACAAGCCGTTCTACATCGAACCGCTGTTTACCCGCGACCCACGGCACATCAAACCGGTGCACGTGTTGATGGCGATGATGGCGATTCGCGGGATCTACGAAAAACACAACGTGCAGTCGCTCAACCACGGCATCGGTTTCAACACTGCCGCCATCGAACTGATCCTGCCGACCTACGGCGAATCCCTCGGTCTCAAGGGCAAGATCTGCCGCAACTGGACGCTCAACCCGCACCCGACGCTGATCCCGGCGATCGAAAGCGGCTGGGTCGAAAGCGTGCATTGCTTCGGCACCGAACTGGGCATGGAAAACTACATCGCCGCACGCCCCGACGTGTTCTTCACCGGCCGCGACGGCTCGCTGCGTTCCAACCGGATGTTCTGCCAACTGGCCGGGCAGTACGCGGTGGATCTGTTTATTGGCGCGACGTTGCAGGTCGATGGCGATGGCCATTCGTCGACCGTCACCCGTGGTCGTCTCGCCGGTTTCGGTGGTGCGCCGAACATGGGCCACGACCCGCGTGGTCGCCGTCACGGCACCCCGGCATGGCTCGACATGCGTCACGACGACTCGCAGCAACCGATGCTCGAACGCGGCAAGAAACTCGTGGTGCAAATGGTCGAGACCTTCCAGGAGGGCGGCAAACCGACTTTCGTCGAAACCCTAGACGCGGTGGAAGTGGCGAAGAAAAGCGGCATGCCGCTGGCGCCGATCATGATCTACGGCGACGACGTCACCCACCTGCTCACCGAAGAGGGCATCGCCTACCTGTACAAGGCCCGTTCGCTGGAAGAACGCCAGGCGATGATCGCAGCGGTTGCGGGTGTCACCGCCATCGGCCTGCGCCACAACCCGAAAGACACCGAACGCATGCGCCGCGAAGGCCTGATCGCCTTGCCCGAAGACCTCGGCATCCGCCGCACCGACGCCACCCGCGAACTGCTGGCGGCGAAAAGCGTGGCTGATCTGGTCGAGTGGTCCGGCGGCTTGTACAACCCGCCCGCCAAGTTCAGGAGCTGGTAATGCACGCACTCAACCTGCAAGCGAAACCCCTCAGCCTGAGCGAACGCCTGGCCGATCTGGCGGTGGACGCGCTGATCGACGAAGCCGACCTCTCGCCGAAACCGGCGCTGGTCGACCGGCGTGGCAATGGCGCGCACACCGATTTGCACTTGGGCCTGATGCACGCCTCGGCACTGTCGTTGTGGCCGGCGTTCAAGGAAATGGCCGAAGCGGCGGTTGAGGTCGGCGAAGTCGATTCAACATTGCGCGAAGCGATTGGCCGCATCGGTCGTGAAGGCGAGCAAGCGATGCTCGCGACCACCAACGGTGTGAACACTCATCGCGGTGCAATTTGGGCCTTAGGATTATTGGTGACCGCCGCTGCACTGGAACCGCAATCCTCCAGCGCCAATGCCGTAACCCTGCGCGCCGCACGTCTGGCCTTGCTGGATGACCGCTACGCACCAAAACCCTTGAGCCACGGCGCCCAAGTCGCCCTGCGTTACGGCGCACGAGGCGCCCGTGAAGAAGCGCAACTCGGCTTCCCGTCCGTGCTGCAACGCGGCCTGCCACAACTCAAACGCAGCCGCGCCAACGGTCACGGCGAACAGAACGCCCGGCTCGATGCGCTGCTGGCGATCATGACCGATCTGGCCGACACCTGCGTGCTCTACCGCGCTGGTGAACAAGGCCTGCACGCCATGCAAAACGGCGCGCAAGCGGTGCTCGACGCCGGCGGCAGCGCCAGCCTCAGCGGGCGTCGGCGCCTGCACGAACTGGATCAACAACTCATCGCATTGAATGCCTCGCCCGGTGGCGCCGCCGACTTGCTCGCCGCCACGCTGCTGCTCGACCGAATCGAGCGCGACGGCATCCTTCAGGGAGCGTTTTGATGGAAACCTTATCCTTTGAATTCCCCGCCGGGCAGCCGCCACGCGGGCGCGCGCTGGTCGGGTGTGTCGGCTCGGGCGATCTGGAAGTGCTGATCGAACCGGGTCTGGCCGGCAAGCTGACGATCAATGTGCAGACCTCGGTCAACGGCGCGCAACTGCGCTGGCAGCATTTGTTTGCGCGGATGTTCGACGGCACCACGCCACCGGCGATGGCCATCGATATTCACGATTTCGGCGCCACGCCGGGTGTGGTGCGTTTGCGTCTGGAACAAGGTTTCGAGGAGATCGGCCATGACTGACAGCGCAGCGCTTTTGCACAAACACAGCTTCGTCGAACTCGGTGCGCGGCAACGGGCGAAAGCCTTGCTCGATGCCGGGACCTTCCGCGAATTGCTCGACCCGTTTCAACGGGTCATGTCGCCGTGGCTCGAACGCCAGGGCGTGGTGCCGCAAGCCGATGACGGCGTGGTGATCGCCAAGGGCAGCCTCGATGGTTTGCCGGTGGTGATCGCGGCGATTGAAGGCGCGTTCCAGGGCGGCAGCCTCGGCGAAGTCGGCGGGGCGAAGATTGCCGGCGCGCTGGAACTGGCCGCCGAAGACAACCGCAAAGGCATCCCGACCCGCGCCGTGTTGCTGCTGGAAACCGGTGGTGTGCGCTTGCAGGAAGCCAACCTCGGGCTGGCGGCGATTGCCGATATTCATGCGGCGATTGTCGATTTGCAGCAATACCAACCGGTGGTGGGTGTGGTGGCGGGCAGCGTCGGTTGCTTTGGCGGCATGTCGATTGCCGCCGCGCTGTGCAGCTATTTGCTGGTGACCCAGGAAGCACGCCTTGGCCTCAACGGCCCGCAAGTGATCGAGCAGGAAGCCGGGCTCGAAGAATACGACTCCCGCGACCGACCCTTCATCTGGAGCCTGACCGGTGGCGAGCAGCGTTTCGCTAGCGGCTTGGTGGATCGTTATGTCGCCGATGACGTGGCGCAGATCCGCCAGCAGGTCGGTGAACTGTTGCAACAAGGCTTGCCAAGCCAACCGCGCAGTCAGCGTGCCGAATGGTTCCTGCAACGTCTGACGAGCCTGAACACCGACCCGCAAATCGAGCCATCGGTGGTTCGCGATCTGTATCAAGGAGAGCGCTCATGAGTGGTTATTCCGTGCGCGGTTTGAACTGGTTCAACGCCCTGAGCGCTGGTGCGCAAGCCGTGGAAGGTTTGCCGCCGTCGTTGCAAGTGGCCGATGGCGAACTCGGGCGGTTTATCGCCGTGGTCGCTGACCCGGACAACCGTTTCCCACGTGCCCGCAATGGCGAAGTCGGGTTGCTCGAAGGCTGGGGCTTGGCCAAGGCTGTGGATGACGTGATCACGGCTGATTGCGATAAAACGCAGAAGCGCCCGATCATCGCCATCGTCGACGTGCCGAGCCAGGCTTACGGTCGCCGCGAAGAAGCCCTCGGCATTCATCAGGCCCTGGCCGGTGCGGCGGACAGCTATGCCCGCGCGCGTCTGGCCGGGCATCCGGTGATTGCGCTGCTGGTGGGCAAGGCGATGTCCGGGGCGTTTCTGGCTCATGGTTATCAGGCCAACCGCCTGATCGCGCTGCGCGATCCGGGGGTGATGGTGCATGCGATGGGCAAGGCGTCGGCGGCGCGGGTGACCTTGCGCAGTGTCGAGGAACTGGAAGCGCTGGCCGCCAGCGTGCCGCCGATGGCCTATGACATCGACAGTTACGCGAGCCTCGGATTGCTTTGGGAAACACTTTCGGTGCAGCAGATTGAACAACCGACGGTGGAGGATCTATCGCGGGTTAACGAATGCCTCAAACAGGCCATCAGCGATATCTCCAGCACTGATCTCAGCAATCGTCTCGGCGCGAAAAATCGTGCGGCATCCAGCCGCGTGCGTGAACTGTTGAGGGCGCAGTGGTGAACATGCCGCTGGCCCACGACCTGCTGTGGGGCATGACCCCTGCGCAGCTGCCGGCGGGTGCGCCGCCGTGGGCAATCGAGTCGCTGACCGCAGGGCAACCGGTGGTGGTGCGGCGGGCGGTGAGCGCTGAAGGTCTGGTCGCGGTGGGCGTGCGCGGAGTGTCGCGCGAGCAGCGCCTGGCCGCGTTCATGGACTTTGATGCGATTGCGCGTCGGGTCAGTCCCGAGGCGCTGTGTCAGGTCGACAGCGCGCGTGAGTTGCCAGTGGTTCACGCGCTCAAGCAACTGCGGCCAATGCTCGATGACTGCGGTTGGGTCTGGGGTGTCAGCGGCAGTGTCGGGTTTGAGTTGGCCAGTGGTTTTACCGCGATGCACGCGGCCAGTGACCTCGATCTGATTCTGCGTACACCGCAACTGATCACGCGTAATCAGGCACGCAAACTGGTCGCGGTTTTTGATCAAGCCGTGTGCCGGGTCGACATGCAATTACAGACGCCGTTCGGTGCGGTCGCGTTGCGCGAATGGGCCAGCGGGTCTGCACGCGTGCTGCTGAAAAACCAGCATCAGGCGTGTCTGGTGGCTGATCCGTGGAACCCGCAGGAGCAGGCAGCGTGAGCAGCCTGTTGGTGTTTCCCGGCCAGGGTGCGCAGCAGCCTGGCATGCTCCAGCGTTTGCCTCGGGAAACCGTGGTCGAGGCCAGCGACGTACTCGGTGAAGATGTCTCGCTGCTCGATTCGCCCGAAGCGTTACGCAGCACCCGGGCGGTTCAGCTGTGCCTGTTGATCGCCGGGGTCGCGGCGTCGCGGCAATTGTTGCAGGACGGACTCACGGCGGATTACGTCGCCGGCCTGTCCATCGGTGCCTACCCGGCAGCGGTGGTCGCAGGATCGTTGAGCTTCAGCGATGCGTTGCATCTGGTCAGCCTGCGCGGTGAGTTGATGCAGCAGGCTCATCCACAGGGCTATGGCATGACCGCAATCATCGGCCTGCAATTATCCACCGTCGAAACGCTGTTGGCGCAGGTGCACAGTGAGGATTCGCCGGTGTACCTGGCCAACATCAACGCCGATAACCAGGTGGTGATTGCGGGTAGCGACCAGGCCATGCAAGCGGTGGCCGAACTGGCGCGCAGTCGTGGTGCCGGTCTGGCGAAACGCCTGGCGGTGAGCGTGCCTTCGCACTGTCCGTTGCTGGAGGCGCCCGCCAACACGCTGGCCGCAGCCTTCGCCAAGGTTGAACTGAAGACCCCGAACATCGCTTACCTGAGTGGCAGTCGCGCGCGTCCGATGCTCAAGCCTGACGCCTTGCGTGACGACCTCGCTTTCAACATGTGCCGCGTGGTGGACTGGCGCGGCACCGTGCAAAGCGCCTACGAGCGCGGTGTACGGTTACAGATCGAACTGCCGCCCGGTGCGGTGCTGACCGGGCTGGCGCGCCGGGTGTTCGAATCGGGCACGGTCACTGCCTTCGACAGTGCGCGGCTCGACACCTTGCAGGCGCTGTTGCGTGAGGAGGGGAACCGCCGACCATAAACCGCCGCGACTCAGGCTTCGAACAACAAAAACAACATTCGACGATGCACTTTGAGGACTACAACAATGATTATTTACGGTGTGGCGCTGTTGGCGATCTGTACGCTGGCAGGGGTGATCATGGGCGACATGCTCGGTGTGCTGCTGGGCGTCAAATCCAACGTCGGCGGGGTTGGCATCGCCATGATCCTGCTGATCTGCGCGCGGTTGTGGATGCAGAAACGCGGCGGCATGACCAAGGATTGCGAGATGGGCGTCGGCTTCTGGGGCGCGATGTACATTCCGGTGGTGGTGGCGATGGCTGCGCAACAGAACGTCGTCACCGCCCTGCACGGCGGACCGGTGGCGGTGTTGGCGGCAATCGGTTCGGTGGTGGTGTGTGGTTGCACGATTGCCTTGATCAGCCGCACCCACAAGGGCGAACCGTTGCCCGACGAACCGGTGGAAGTCACGCCGGTCGGCACCCCGGTAGGAGGTCGCTGACATGTGGGCACTCATTGAAAACGGTCTGGAACACAACGGTCTGGTCACTGCCTTCGCCTTCGTCGGCGTGATCATGTGGGTCTCGGTGGTTCTCTCCAAACGCCTGACCTACGGACGCATTCATGGCTCGGCGATTGCCATCGTCATCGGTCTGGTGCTGGCCTGGGTCGGCGGCACCATGACCGGCGGGCAGAAAGGCCTGGCCGATCTGACGCTGTTCTCCGGCATCGGCCTGATGGGCGGGGCGATGTTGCGTGATTTCGCGATTGTCGCCACCGCGTTCGAAGTGCAGGCGACCGAGGCGAAGAAAGCCGGGTTGATCGGTGTGATCGCGCTGCTGCTCGGTACGATCCTGCCGTTCATTGTCGGCGCGAGCATGGCCTGGGCGTTCGGGTATCGCGATGCGGTGAGCATGACCACCATCGGCGCGGGCGCGGTGACTTACATCGTCGGCCCGGTGACCGGCGCGGCGATTGGCGCGACCTCGGATGTGATGGCGCTGTCGATTGCCACCGGGTTGATCAAGGCGATTCTGGTGATGGTCGGCACCCCGGTCGCAGCGCGCTGGATGGGCCTGGATAACCCGCGTTCGGCGATGGTGTTTGGTGGCCTGGCCGGGACCGTGAGCGGGGTGACGGCGGGGCTGGCGGCGACGGATCGACGGTTGGTGCCTTATGGGGCGTTGACGGCGACGTTCCACACCGGGCTTGGGTGCTTGCTGGGGCCTTCGCTGCTGTTCTTCATTGTTCGCGGGATTGTGGGCTGAAAATCAAAAGCCCCTCACCCTAACCCTCTCCCGGGGTGAGAGGGGACTGACCGAGTTGGATGCTGGAGGTATGCCGACTTGAGAGTCCTGAGTCGAACTCAGGTCTTGAAACCCATGAAGATCTGCTCCCTTTCCCCCTCTACCCCTTGATGGAGAGGGCTGGGGTGAGGGGGTAGCTCTTGATCTTGATTTTGCTCTAAATCCCAACCTGTCGATTGGCATACATCCGACACTCCGCCAACAACGCCAGCAAGTTCGGATCCCTCTCCTTGGCCTTCAAGAACACCACGCCAATGTGCTGCTGCAGTCGATACTTCTCCTGCAACGGAATCAGCTTTACCCGGTTCTCATAGACCGCCGCAATCCTTCCCGGTAGCAACGCATAACCGACCCCGGAGCTGACCATGCTCAGCAGGGTGAAGATGTCGTTGACCTGCATCGCCACCTTCGGCTCGAACCCCGCCTGTTTGAACACCCGGTTGCCGTCCTGATGGGTGGCAAAACCCTGGGTCAAGGTGATAAATGTTTCATCGCGCACCTCGGCCAGATCGACTTCGCTGCGTTGCGCGAACTTTGAATCCGCCGGCGTGGCGAGGAAGATGTCGTCGGAGAACAGCGGGATCTGCTCGCAGTCCGGGTCGTTGATGCTGTCGTCCAGCGACACCAGGATCGCGTCGACTTCCATGTTCTTCAGCTTGTAGAGCAGGTCGATGTTCGAACCGAGGATCAGGTCGATGTTGAGTTCGCTGCGGCGGATCTTCAGGCCCATGATCAGTTGCGGTACGGTTTTCACCGTCAGCGAATACAGCGAGCCGAGCTTGAAGCGTTCAGCGGAGAATCCGGCGGCTTCGCGGGTCAGGCGCACGCTCTCGACGACGTCCTGGATCAGCTTCTGCGCCCGCTCTTCGAGCACGTAGGCGCTTTCCAGTGGCGTCAGGTTGCGGCCTTCGTGCTTGAACAGCGGGCAGCGCAGGGCGCTTTCCAGCGAATGGATCGCCCGGTGCACGCTGACATTGCTGGTCTGCAACTCGGCAGCGGCGCGCGCCAGATTGCCGGTGCGCATGAAGGCGAGGAACACCTCGAGTTTTTTCAGGGTCAATTCTTCGTCGATCAGCATGGCGCGGACTCTTTTTTATGTCGGCCGATTGTGCACGGTATGCGCCGCTCTTTGTAGGAGCTGCCGAAGGCTGCGATCTTTGCTTTTCAAGATCAAAAGATCGCAGCCTTCGGCAGCTCCTACAGGGATCGTGTTTAACGGAAACATTGCGCTTTTACGCTCAAGGCCCGAGCCTTGCGCGCTGCGGTAACGAATAACGAGGTGAGTGACACATGTATCACGGGGAAAGACTCAACGCCTGGACGCATCTGGTCGGGGCAGTGGCAGCGTTTATCGGCGGCGTATGGATGCTGGTGATTGCCAGCCTCGACGGCAGTCCGTGGAAGATTGTCAGCGTGGCGATCTACGCCTTTACCTTATTGGTGCTCTACAGCGCCTCGACCGTGTACCACAGCGTGCGCGGGCGCAAGAAAGCGATCATGAAGAAGGTCGATCACTTTTCGATCTACCTGCTGATCGCCGGCAGCTACACGCCGTTCTGTCTGGTGACCCTGCGCGGGCCGTGGGGCTGGACGCTGTTCGGGATTGTCTGGGGGTTGGCGCTGATCGGCATCCTGCAAGAGATCAAGCCGCGCTCGGAGGCGCGGATTCTGTCGATCGTGATTTACGCGGTGATGGGCTGGATCGTGCTGGTGGCGGTCAAGCCATTGATTGCGGCGCTGGGCACCATCGGGTTTGCCTGGCTGGCCACGGGCGGTGTGTTGTACACCGTGGGGATCATCTTTTTTGCCCTGGATCACCGGTTGCGCCATGCGCACGGGATCTGGCATTTGTTCGTGATCGCGGGGAGTCTGCTGCACTTTGTGGCGATTCTGTTTTATGTCCTGTAGACACGCCACCGTCCCCCTGTAGGAGTGAGCCTGCTCGCGATGGCGTCCTGTCAGTCGACAGCGTTTGTGGCTGATGCACCGCTATCGCGAGCAGGCTCACTCCTACAGGGGAACGTATTCCAATGGTGGATTAGAAATCACCCCAAAGTTGCTGAGCCACCGCCAGTGCAACCACCGGCGCGGTCTCGGTGCGCAACACTCGCGGGCCGAGGCGGGCGGCATGGAAGCCATTGCCCTTGGCCTGCTCAACCTCGGCATCCGACAAGCCACCCTCCGGCCCGATCAGAAACGCCAGGGTCGCCGGTTTGGCATGACTCACCAGCGGCTCCGCCACCGGGTGCAGCACCAGTTTCAGATCAGCTTCAGTCTGCTTGATCCAGTCCGCCAACAGCACCGGCGGATGAATCACCGGCACCCGCGAACGTCCGCACTGCTCGCACGCGCTGATCGCCACCTGACGCCAGTGCAGCAGGCGTTTGTCGGCGCGTTCGTCCTTCAGGCGGACTTCACAGCGGTCGCTGAAGATCGGGGTGATTTCGCTCACGCCCAGCTCGGTGGCTTTCTGAATCGCCCAGTCCATGCGCTCACCCCGGGACAGGCCCTGGCCGAGGTGGATGTGCAACGGCGATTCGACCTGGCCGGCCAGTTGCTCGTCGATCTGCACCACCACGCGTTTCTTGCCGACTTCCACCAGCGATCCGCGGAACTCATGGCCGGAGCCGTCGAACAACTGCACCGCATCACCCTCGGCCATGCGCAGCACGCGGCTGATGTAGTGCGCCTGGGCTTCCGGCAGTTCGTGTTCGCCGGTGCTCAGGGGGGCGTCGATAAAGAAGCGGGACAGTCTCATTTTGGGTCTCTAGAAAATTGGCTCAGAGTTGCGGCTTACTGATGTCTTGCTTTTGTGGCGAGGGAGCTTGTCGAATCGTCGCACCGTCCCGCTCGACTGCGAAGCAGTCGCAAATCCTGTCGGCGCGGTATGTCTGTAATACCGCGTCGCTCGGGATAGGGAGTCCTTCGGCCTCCAGCGGGAGCAAGCTCCCTCGCCACAGGGTGATGTTTGAAACAGTCGGACATTCAGCCCGGATCGCGGAACCCCGGGTGGAAATCCTTCGGCACCGCCACGCTGACGCTGTCACGGGTGGCGATGTCGATGCCTTCGCTGGCGACTTCGGCGAGGAAGTCGATCTGCTCCGGGGTGATCACGTACGGCGGCAGGAAATACACCACGCTGCCCAGCGGCCGCAGCAACGCGCCGCGCTCCAGCGCATGCTGGAACACCTTCAGGCCACGTCGCTCCTGCCAAGGGTAGGCCTCTTTGGTGGCTTTATCCTTGACCATCTCGATGGCCAGCACCATGCCGGTCTGGCGCACCTCAGAGACGTTCGGATGATCGACCAGATGCGCGGTGGCCGAGGCCATGCGCTGGGCCAGGGCCTTGTTGTTCTCGATGACGTTGTCCTGCTCGAAGATATCCAGGGTCGCCAGCGCCGCCGCACAGGCCAGCGGGTTGCCGGTGTAGCTGTGCGAATGGAGGAAGGCGCGCAGGGTCGGGTAGTCGTCGTAGAACGCGCTGTAGACCTCGTCGGTGGTCAGGCATGCGGCCAGCGGCAGGTAGCCCCCGGTCAGGGCCTTGGACAGGCAGAGGAAGTCCGGGCGGATGCCGGCCTGTTCACAGGCGAACATGGTCCCGGTACGGCCGAAGCCGACGGCGATTTCGTCATGGATCAGGTGCACGCCATAGCGGTCGCAGGCTTCGCGCAGCAGCTTGAGATACACCGGGTGGTACATACGCATGCCGCCGGCGCCCTGAATCAACGGCTCGACGATGACGGCCGCAACACTGTCATGATGCTCTGCCAGGGTTTGTTCCATGGCCGCGAACAGGTTGCGCGAGTGCTCTTCCCAGCTCATGCCTTCGGGACGCCCGTAGCAATCCGGGCTCGGCACCTTGATGGTGTCCATCAGCAGCGCTTTGTAGGTTTCGGTGAACAGCGGCACGTCGCCGACCGCCATCGCCGCCATGGTTTCGCCGTGGTAGCTGTTGGTCAGGGTGACGAAGCGTTTCTTGTTCGGCTGACCGCGATTGAGCCAGTAGTGAAAGCTCATTTTCAGCGCGACTTCGATGCAGGACGACCCGTTATCGGCGTAGAACACCCGGTTCAGGCCCTCGGGCGTCATCTTCACCAGACGCTCGGACAGCTCGATCACCGGCTGATGGCTGAAACCGGCGAGGATCACGTGTTCCAGTTGATCGACCTGATCCTTGATGCGCTGGTTGATGCGCGGGTTGGCGTGGCCGAACACGTTGACCCACCAGGAGCTGACGGCGTCGAGGTAGCGCTTGCCTTCGAAGTCTTCGAGCCACACGCCTTCACCGCGCTTGATCGGGATCAGTGGCAGCTGTTCGTGGTCTTTCATCTGGGTGCAGGGATGCCACAGCACCGCGAGGTCGCGTTGCATCCACTGATTATTCAGGCCCATTTACAGTCTCCTCGAGGCGGCTCGCGTCAGGCGCGGGCAAACAATCGCGCAAGCCTATGAGATGCATCGCGCGGGGACAACCCATTGTGTCGATTGAGCTACTTTGTATAGGCCGATAGACGTCGCTGGCGGCGTTTTGATGGCTGACGTATTCTTCGCGGTTCTTTGGGTCGTCTGATCCGCAAAACTGCTTTTTCCTACGTGTATTTCCGGAGTTCGCTGAATGTCTGTCGGTTGGCTGCGCGCCTGTGCGCTGGTGATGTTGGGGCTGTTCAGCGTTACGGCGCTGGCCAAGGATAAAACCGCAATCGTGATCGGCGGCGGCCTGTCGGGCCTGACCGCGGCTTACGAGCTGCAGAACAAGGGCTGGCAGGTCACCCTGCTGGAAGCCAAACCGAGCCTGGGCGGTCGCTCCGGCATGGCCACCAGCGAGTGGATCGGCAACGACAAGACCCAGCCGGTGCTGAACAAGTACGTCTCGACGTTCAAGCTGAGCACCACGCCAGCCCCTGAATTCGTGCGTACACCGGGTTATCTGATCGACGGCGAGTATTTCTCCGCTGCTGATCTGGCGACCAAGCAGCCGGCCACCGCCGAGGCCTTGAAGCGCTACCAGAAAACCCTCGACGATCTGGCGCGCTCGATCGACGACCCGCAGAACCCGGCCGCGACCAACACGCTGCACGCGCTGGACCAGATCAACGTGTCGAGCTGGCTCGACAAGCAGAACCTGCCGGCCACGGCGCGTCAGTTGATCAACCAGGACATCCGCACCCACTACGACGAGCCGTCGCGTCTGTCGCTGCTGTATTTCGCCCAGCAGAACCGCGTCTATCGCGGCATCTCCGACCGTGACCTGCGCGCCTCGCGTCTGGTCGGCGGCAGTCAGGTGCTGGCCCAGGCCTTCGTCAAGCAGATCAAGACCATCAAGACCAACTCGCCGGTCTCGGCGATCACTCAGGACAAGGACGGCGTGACCGTCAAGGTCGGCAGTGTTGGCTACCAGGCCGACTACGTGGTGCTGGCCGTGCCACTGCGCGCGCTGAACAAGATTGCCCTGACCCCGGCGCTGGACGCTCAGCACCTGGCAGCGATCAAGGGCACCAACTACGGCTGGCGCGACCAGATCATGCTCAAGTTCAAGACGCCGGTCTGGGAAAGCAAGGCGCGCATGTCCGGCGAGATCTACAGCAACGCCGGCCTCGGCATGCTCTGGATCGAACCGGCGCTGAAGGGCGGCGCCAACGTGGTGATCAACCTGTCCGGCGACAACGCTCGCGTGATGCAGGCGTTCGGCGACAAGCAGATGGTCGATCAGGTGCTGATCCGTCTGCACGCGTTTTATCCACAGGCCCGTGGCTCGTTCACCGGTTATGAAATCCGTCGCTACAGCACCGACCCGTCGATGGGCGGCGCCTACCTGGCTTACGGCCCGGGTCAGATCAGCAAGTTCTGGCGCATGTGGGAGCGTCCGCTGCAACGCGTAGCGTTCGCTGGCGAACACACCGACACCCTGTACCCGGGCACCCTGGAAGGCGCGCTGCGCACCGGTCAGCGTGCGGCCAGTCAGGTTGAAGACCTGGCAGCCGGCAAGTCGTTTGAACCGGTCAAAGTGGTTCCGGCAGCAGCAGCGGCAGGCGCGGCGGGTGCCGTGGCGGCGAAGAAGGGCAACTTCTTCAGCAACCTGTTTGGCGGTTCGGATGACGAGAAGAAACCAGAGCCTGTGAAGGCGCCAGAGCCAACTCCAGCGCCAGCGGCACCCGCGCCGGCACCGGCTCCAGCCCCTGCGCCAGCTCCGGTGGAAGCGCCGAAACCAGCGGCCCCGGTGAAAGCTGAACCGGCGAAGAAAGCGGCGGCCAAGCCAGCGGCGAAGAAACCGGCGGCCAAAACCGAGGCGAAGAAAGCTGCGGCCAAGCCAGCAGCGAAAAAGGCTGAGCCGGCGAAGAAGCCAGCGGCCAAGCCTGCTGCAACTACCGAGACCAAGGCGCAGTAAGCCTTGCGGTGAATGAAGAAGCGCGGCTTTTATGCCGCGTTTTTTTTGCCTGTAGGACCGCTATCGCGAGCAGGCTCACTCCTACAGGGTGCGCATTTCTCCAATTGGAATACGGTCACTGTAGGAGTGAGCCTGCTCGCGATAGGGCCCGTTCAGACAACGCAGATCCATTGCCCGCTAACAACATCCAGCCACACGTTTCCCTTTAATCTTTCCTTAACACCTCACTTCCAGACTCTTGATCGTATTTCTCGATATTTCAAAGCAAAATTTTCCGCTTTAATTCGATAGATAACTCGCTAGTCTTGGTTCGCAGTTCTCACAGGATTTGGGCAATGCAGCTACGTAACTCTTCTTCGCGCTATGGTTGGGTCAGCATCTTCATGCACTGGGGCGTGGCGCTGGCGGTCTTCGGGCTGTTCGCGCTGGGTCTGTGGATGGTGGGGCTGGATTACTACAGCAGCTGGCGCAAAGACGCGCCGGATCTGCACAAGAGCATCGGTCTGGTGCTGTTGGGTGTGATGGTGTTGCGGGTGCTCTGGCGCTTTATCAGCCCACCACCGCCGACACTGCAAAGCTACAGCCGCATGACCCGCATCGGCGCCAAATTCGGCCACGGGTTTCTGTACCTCGCGCTGTTCGCTGTGATGATTGCCGGTTACCTGATTTCCACCGCAGACGGTGTCGGGATTCCGGTGTTTGGCCTGTTTGAAGTTCCTGCACTGGTTTCCGGGCTACCGGATCAGGCAGATACCGCTGGGGTGATTCACCTGTGGCTGGCGTGGGCGCTGGTAATTTTTTCCGGCCTCCATGCGTTGGCAGCATTGAAGCACCACTTTATCGATCGTGATGCGACCCTGACTCGAATGCTCGGTCGCAAAGCCTGATGTTCAACCTCGACTCCAAAGGAAAAGAAAGCATGTTGAAAAAGACTCTGGCCGCTCTGGCAATCGGTTCTGCCGTGCTGTCCGCCAACGTAATGGCCGCTGATTACACCGTCGACAAAGAAGGCCAGCACGCTTTCGTCGACTTCAAGATCAGCCACCTGGGCTACAGCTACATCACCGGTACCTTCAAGGACATCGACGGCAAGTTCAGCTTTGACGCCGCCAAGCCTGAAGACAGCAAAATCGAATTCAACGTGAAAACCGCCAGCGTGTTCACCAACCACGCCGAGCGCGACAAGCACATCTCCAGCAAAGACTTCCTGGACGTGGGCAAATACGCTGACGCCAAGTTCGTCTCCACCAGCGTCAAATCCACCGGCAAGAACGCCTCTGGCAAAGACACGGCTGACGTGACCGGCGACCTGACTCTGCACGGCGTCACCAAGCCAATCGTGGTCAAGGCGGTGTTCCTGGGTGAAGGCAAGGATCCATGGGGCGGCTACCGTGCCGGCTTCGAAGGCACCACCAGCATCAAGCGCTCTGATTTCGGCAAGATGATGGACCTGGGTCCACAGTCCGACAACGTCGACCTGTACATCTCGTTTGAAGGTGTGAAAGCGAAGTAATTTCGCCGCCACACAAAAACGCCCCCGGTCGAAAGGCGGGGGCGTTTTTTATTGTCCGTCACAATACAGATCCCCTGTAGGAGCTGCCGCAGGCTGCGATCTTTTGATGTTGGTTTTTGAAGATCAAGATCAAAAGATCGCAGCCTGCGGCAGCTCCTACACAAAGCAATTCGCATGATCCATAAAAAATGCCCCGGCTCTTTCGAGTCGGGGCATTTTTCATTGCAGCGTCAAATCAGCGATTGCGGGTCAGCAAGGCTGGTTTTTCGCCGCGCGGGCGGGTCGGCAGTTGATCGAGCTGCTCAGGTGTCGGGAAGCGGTCAGCCTTGGACTCCTTGTGCATGATCTTCGGCCCGGTGCTGCGCGGGTTCTGCACGGCTGGCTCGGTACGTGGTTGATCATCACGGGCCGGACGGCGGTTGCGCGACGAGGACGACGATTCGTCACGACGGCCCTGGCCGTCACGCGGAGCACCGTTGCGCGGGCCGTTGCGTTTGGCCGGCGGGGTGCCAGTGCTCGAACCGTTGCTGTTGCGCGGACCATTCTGGCGACCCTGCGGCTGACCGCCGCGTGGCGCGCCGGCACCAGCACCCTGACCTGGTGCGCCTGGACGGCGACCACGGCCACCGGCCGGGGCAGCTTTCGGCACGTAGTCAACGCGGTTACCGAAGTTATCGATATCGTCGTCGAGGAACTCGTCCGGTGCACGATCAGCAGCGGCGCGTGGTGGCTGGCTCGGACGCTGTTCGCGGGCCGGGGTGCCTTCACGTGGCTTTTGCTGGCGGGCAGGGCGCTCGCCGCGTTCGCCGGCCGGTTTTTCCTTGCCCTTGTCCTTGCCTTTGTCTTTGCGACCGCCGCCACCGCCGCCGCCATTCGGACCGTCGCCGCGTGGGCCACGTGGATTGCGCGGGTTGCGCACGTCCGGACGCTCACGCACTTCCGGCTTCTCGGCTTCAATGGTGCTCGAATCGAAGCCCATCAGATCGCCATCGGCGATCTTCTGCTTGGTCATGCGTTCGATGCTTTTCAGCAGTTTTTCTTCGTCCGGGGCCACCAGCGAGATCGCCTCGCCCGAACGACCGGCACGGCCCGTACGGCCGATACGGTGCACGTAGTCTTCATCGACGTTCGGCAGTTCGAAGTTGACCACGTGTGGCAACTGGTCGATGTCCAGACCGCGAGCGGCGATATCGGTCGCTACCAGAATGCGCACTTCGCCGGCCTTGAAGTCAGCCAGGGCTTTGGTGCGGGCGTTCTGGCTCTTGTTGCCGTGGATCGCGACGGCGGGCAGGCCGTGTTTGTCCAGGTACTCGGCCAGGCGGTTGGCGCCGTGCTTGGTTCGGGTGAACACCAGCACCTGTTCCCAGGCGCCGGCGGTGATCAGGTGCGCCAGCAGGGCACGCTTGTGGCTGGCCGGCAGACGGAACACACGTTGCTCGATGCGCTCGACCGTGGTGTTCGGCGGCGTCACTTCGATGCGTTCCGGGTTGTGCAGCAGCTTGCCGGCGAGGTCGGTGATGTCTTTGGAGAAAGTCGCCGAGAACAGCAGGTTCTGACGCTTGGCCGGCAGACGCGCGAGGACTTTCTTCACGTCGTGCACGAAACCCATGTCGAGCATGCGGTCGGCCTCGTCGAGGACGAGGATTTCCACGTGGGACAGGTCAACGCTGCCCTGGCCGCACAGGTCGAGCAAACGACCCGGGCAGGCAACAAGGACGTCAACGCCACGGGACATGGCCTGAACCTGCGGGTTCATGCCGACGCCGCCGAAGATGCAGGCGCTGACGAATTTCAGGTCACGGGCGTAGATCTTGAAGCTCTCGTGAACCTGGGCCGCGAGTTCGCGGGTCGGGGTCAGGACCAGTACGCGCGGTTGGCGCGGGCCATGACGCTGGGATTTGTCCGGGTGACCGTTGGGGAACAACCGCTCCAGGATCGGAAGGGCGAAACCGCCGGTTTTACCGGTACCTGTCTGTGCCGCAACCATCAGGTCGCGACCTTGCAACACGGCGGGAATGGCCCGCTGTTGCACCGGAGTAGGCTCGGTATAGCCCGCATCTTCGATGGCACGGACTAAAGCCTCGGAGAGACCGAGGGAAGCAAAGGACATGAGTAATCCTGTTTTAGTTAGGGCTTGGCCCAATGGGAGTCTTGCCTGGCGCGAATCGCGTTTAAGAGGACGCGATCCCGTCCGGTCCTGCTGCGGTCTCGAAGGCACGTCAGGAGCGCTCGCGCGGGCTGAAAAGCTGCGCTGTAGCGGGTCTAGAGGCCTGTTACGGTTCCGGGCGTCCGGGCGTGAGCCTGGCGGGAACGCCGGAGTATAACAGAGCAATCACTGCGCGCTGCTTTCCTGCTGCTCAACGGTTTTGCTGCTGGCCGACGCGTTGCTCAGCGGCGCGGTGCCAGCCGGTGCTGCGCCGTAGCGTGCGCTGAGCTCGGCGTAGGCCGGTTCGCGCTTGAAACGCTTGAGTTCGGCGCCGAAACGCTGCACCAGCAGATCCATCCCGGCATTGCGTCGAACCGCCAGATATTGGCTCTGACGACTGATGACGGTGGGGTTTTCGGTCATTTGATCGCGGATATTCAGCTGATCGAGCAAGTGCTGACCGACGCGGCGATCGGTGATCAGCAAGTCGATGCGCCCGCGCAGCAGTTTGCCGAAGTTGGCCTCGTGGGTCGGGGCCGGCTCGCGGATAAACAGCGTCGATTCGCTGAAGTCCGGGCTGTACAGATACCCCGGCGAGGTGCCGATGGTCAGCCCTTTGAGATCTTCGAGCTGATGGAACGGGTGCGGGCGGTCCTTGGCGTAGAACATCACGAATTCGACGTCCGACAGCGGTTCGCTGGGATAGAGCAGGGTGGCGTCGCGTTCGACGCTGTGAAAGATGTCCAGCGCGCCGTCAGCCTGGCCGGTTTCGAGCATCGACAGGCAGCGCTTCCAAGGCAGGAACTGCCATTCCACCTCGATGCCCAGGCGTTTGAACACGATGGCGGTGGTTTCGTAGTCCAGGCCGAGTTTCTTGCTGTCCTCTTCGTAGACGTAAGGTGCCCACGGCTCGGTGACAATACGCAACTTCTCGCCCCGAGCGGCAAAGCTCAGGCAAGCAAAAACCAGCACCGTGAATAATTGCGCGATCAAAGGCATGGCTTGAGATTACGACGAGAAACGCGAAAGAGCCAGAAAGTGGCTGCACAAGCTCTAATTCGGGGATTTAAAAGCAAAAGATCGCAGCTGCGACACCCCTGTAGGAGCTGCCGAAGGCTGCGATCTCTTGATCTTGCTTGTCGCTTTCAGCTTGAAGCTTGCAGCTGCCTCAACGCGGCAACTTCAGGTTGTTCCAGATCGCCAGGCTCGGTTCGGCCTGGTTCATGGAATAGAAGTGCAGCCCTGGTGCGCCACCCTGCAGCAGGCGTTCGCACATTTCGCTGACGACTTGCTCGCCAAAGCGCTGAATGCTCTGGCTATCATCGCCGTAGGCTTCCAGCTGCTTGCGGATCCAGCGCGGGATTTCCGCACCGCAGGCATCGGAGAAGCGCGCCAGCTTGCTGTAGTTGGTGATCGGCATGATCCCCGGCACCACCGGAATGTCCACGCCCAGTGCCTGCAAACGATCGACGAAGTAGAAGTAGCTGTCGGCGTTGAAGAAATACTGGGTAATCGCGCTGTCGGCGCCGGCGCGAGCCTTGCGCACGAAGTTGGCGAGATCGTCTTCGTAGTTGCGCGCTTGCGGATGCATCTCCGGGTAAGCGGCGACTTCGATGTGGAAGTGATCGGCGGTTTCTTCACGAATGAATTCGACCAGCTCATTGGCGTGACGCAGCTCGCCGCTGGTCATGCCCATGCCGGACGGCAGGTCGCCGCGCAGGGCAACGATGCGCTTGATGCCAGCCGCCTTGTACTCGTTCAGCAGGCCGCGCAGGTCGTCCTTGCTGTCGCCGACGCACGACAGGTGCGGTGCGGCCGGTACTTTGACTTCGCTTTCCAGTTGCAGAACGGTGTTGAGGGTGCGATCACGGGTCGAACCCCCGGCGCCATAGGTGCAGGAGAAGAAATCGGGATTGTACGTTGCCAACTGACGGGCAACGTTGAGCAGCTTTTCATGCCCAGCATCGGTCTTGGTCGGGAAGAACTCGAAGCTGTAGCGACGGTCTTGGGACATGGTCATACCCTTGAAAACACGTAAGCCTGCGGTATGTTTCATCTGTAGGAGCGGGCTTGCATGTGGCGAGGGAGCTTGCTCCCGCTGGAGCGCGCAGCGCTCCCAAAATCCTGGGGTCGCTTCGCAACCCAGCGGAAGCAAGCTCCCTCGCCACAACAAGTCATTCCAGCAAATGAAGCAGCCGGTTACTTAGTAGCGGTAAGCGTGCGGCTTGAACGGGCCTTCGACGGTCACGCCGATGTAGTCAGCCTGTTGCTTGGTCAGTTGAGTGACCACGCCGCCGAAGCCGCGAACCATTTCCAGGGCCACTTCTTCGTCGAGTTTCTTCGGCAGTACTTCAACGGTCAGGCGCTCGGCTTTCTGGGCTGGCGACAGGTCGGCGTACTTCTGGCCGAACAGGAAGATCTGCGCCAGTACCTGGTTGGCGAACGAACCGTCCATGATGCGGCTCGGGTGACCGGTGGCGTTGCCCAGGTTCACCAGACGACCTTCGGCCAGCAGGATCAGGTAGTCGTCGTTCTGTGCGTCGAACGCGCCAGGGCCGGTACGGTGGATCTTGTGTACCTGTGGCTTCACTTCTTCCCATGCCCAGTTCTTGCGCATGAAAGCGGTGTCGATTTCGTTGTCGAAGTGACCGATGTTGCAGACAACAGCACGCTTTTTCAGCGCTTTGAGCATGTTGGCGTCGCAAACGTTGACGTTACCGGTGGTGGTCACGATCAGGTCGATCTTGCCCAGCAGCGCTTTGTCGATGCTGGCTTCGGTGCCGTCGTTGATCCCGTCGATGAACGGCGAAACCAGTTCGAAGCCATCCATGCAGGCCTGCATGGCGCAGATCGGGTCAACTTCGGAAACCTTGACGATCATGCCTTCCTGACGCAGGGACTGCGCGGAGCCCTTGCCCACGTCACCGTAACCGATGACCAGCGCTTGCTTGCCGGACAGCAGGTGGTCGGTGCCGCGCTTGATTGCATCGTTCAGGCTGTGACGGCAGCCGTACTTGTTGTCGTTCTTGGACTTGGTCACCGAGTCGTTGACGTTGATGGCCGGGATCTTCAGCTCGCCCTTGGCCAGCATGTCCAGCAGGCGGTGAACGCCGGTGGTGGTCTCTTCGGTCACGCCGTGAACGCGGTCCAGCACTTGCGGGTACTTGTCGTGCAGCAGCTGGGTCAGGTCACCGCCGTCGTCGAGGATCATGTTGGCGTCCCATGGCTGGCCATCCTTGAGGATGGTCTGCTCCAGGCACCACTCGTACTCTTCTTCAGTCTCGCCTTTCCAGGCGAAAACCGGGATGCCGGCAGCGGCGATGGACGCAGCAGCCTGATCCTGAGTCGAGAAAATGTTGCAGGACGACCAGCGTACTTCGGCACCCAGGGCAACCAGGGTTTCGATCAGCACGGCGGTCTGAATGGTCATGTGGATGCAGCCGAGGATTTTCGCGCCCTTGAGCGGTTGCTCGGCAGCGTATTTGCGGCGCAGACCCATCAGGGCTGGCATTTCCGATTCGGCGATGATGGTTTCGCGACGGCCCCAGGCAGCCAGGGACATATCGGCAACTTTGTAATCGTTAAAATCTGCAGGCGTGATAACAGCGCTCATGAAGAGCCTCCATTCGTAATGTATGCGAATGGGCGCCGTTGTGCGTTTAGTGTCCGGCCGTGGCCAGTCAACGCCCCATCCGAGCCTGACAGGTTGAACCTGCTGCAGCGCCCCTCGGACAGGTGGCGGGAAAACGGTAGCAAGTGAACGTTACCGTTTTGAAACGGGGGCGATTATAGCCGTCTAGACTGATCTTCCAAAGGGTTTCTGTCGGCCAGATGAAGATCGCTAATGGCGACCATAGTAGAAGGCTCATGGAGCATGACCGCTCGGTCTGCCAAGATGACGCCATCTTTCGGCAAACGCTCAGGAGTGAACATGAATTTCCACACCCGCAAATGGGTAAAACCCGAAGACCTGAACCCCAACGGCACCCTGTTCGGCGGCAGCCTGCTGCGCTGGATCGACGAAGAAGCGGCGATCTACGCCATCGTCCAGTTGGGCAATCAGCGCGTGGTGACCAAGTACATTTCCGAAATCAACTTCGTCAGCGCCTCGCGCCAGGGCGACATCATCGAACTGGGCATCACCGCTACCGAGTTCGGTCGCACCTCGATCACCCTGACCTGCGAGGTGCGCAACAAGATCACCCGCAAGAGCATCCTCACGGTCGAGAAAATGGTCTTCGTGAACTTGGGCGAGGACGGCCTGCCGGCACCGCACGGGCGGACCGAGATCAAGTACGTCAAAGACCAGTTCAAGGAAGATGAACTCGTTACCAAATGACATCAGGGGTATGGCTATCGCTGGCAGGCTGGCTCCCACAGGGTTCACTCTGGACCTGTAGGAGCTGCCGAAGGCTGCGATCTTTGACGGTGTTCGGGTAGAGCAAAATCAAAAGATCGCAGCCTTCGGCAGCTCCTACAGAACGTATTCCAATTGGCAGGGGTCGTAGCTGAAAGCCCCCCACTGGTTCCCGCGCCATGAGCACCCCGACAGACGGCAAGACCCCCAACCTCTCGACCGATGAAAAACATGAAGTCGAGAAAAGCCAGCCGCCCCGCGCGGCGGTTCTGCATGAAATCATCCGCACCCAGGGCGACCAGGAACTGGAGCGCAGCATCGCCGCGTTGTGGTGGTCGGCGTTGGCGGCAGGGCTGACCATGGGCCTGTCGCTGATGGGCATGGGCCTGCTCAATTCGCGTCTGCCCGAAGGCGATGAATTCAAGGTGATCGCCAGCTTCGGCTACTGCGCGGGTTTCCTTGCGGTGATCCTCGCGCGCCAGCAACTGTTCACCGAAAACACCCTGACCGCCGTCCTGCCAGTGATGTCCAAACCGACCCTGGCCAATTTCGGCCGGTTGATCCGCTTGTGGGGCGTCGTCCTGTTCGGCAACTTGTGCGGCACGATTCTGGTGGCGTACGTGATGCTCGAGTTGCCGATCTTCGACACCAAGACCGATCACGCCTTCCTCGAAATCGGCCGCAAGGTCATGGAAAACCACGCCAGCCAGATGTTCGCCAAGGGCATCGTCTCCGGCTGGATGATCGCCACCATGGTCTGGATGATCCCGTCCATGGAAAGCGCCAAGATGTGGATCATCATCCTCATCACTTACCTGATGGCGCTGGGCGACTTCACCCACATCGTGGTCGGGTCGGCGGAAGTGTCGTATCTGGTGTTTGCCGGCGAGCTGCCGTGGAGTGATTTCTGGATGGTGTTCGCCGGGCCGACGCTGGCGGGCAATATCATCGGCGGCAGCTTCATCTTCGCCCTGATCAGCCATGCGCAGATCCGCAGCGAGAGCGGCGTGCCGAAAGAGACAGGCAAGGCGAAACAGTCTGCGGATCAGGCCGACAAGCCTGACCCGCAGCAGATCAGAAAATGATCAGTGGTGTGCGGGGTCGGCCGCGGTGGCCGGCTCGTCACGGGTGGCATGCTTGACCAGTTTGCCGATGGTCAGACCCTGCAACAGGATCGACGACAGCACCACGATGTAGGTAATGCTCAGCAGCAGATCGCGCTCCGGACCCAATGGCAGGGCCAGCGCCAGTGCCACCGACACACCGCCGCGCAAACCGCCCCAGGTCAGGATGCGGATGGTGCCGCGCGGCACTGTGCGCCAGCGCCGTAGCAGGACGATGGCCGGTGCCACGGTGAGCAGGCGCGACAGCAGAATCGCCAGCGCCAGCAAACTGGCCGCCGCCACGTGCGCCCAGTTGAACGGCAGCAGCAACAGCTCCATGCCAATCAGCGCGAACAGCAAGGCGTTGAGCATGTCATCGAGCAGCTCCCAGAAGCCGTCGAGGTATTTGCGGGTCATGTCGTTCATCGCCAGGTTGCGCCCCAGGTTACCGATGATCAGACCGGCCACCACCATCGCAATCGGCGCCGAGACGTGCAGCTCGGTGGCCATCGCCGAACCGCCGATCACCAGCGCCAGGGTCAGCATCACCGTGATCTGATGCTGCTGGACGCTTTTGATCATCCGGTACACCCCATAACCGATCAGCCCGCCGAACAGCACGCCGCCGATGGCTTCGTGAACGAATAGCATGGCCGTGGCGCTGATCGTCGGCGTCTCGCCCAGTTGGGCGATGCCCAGCAGCACGGTAAACACCACCACCGCTGTACCGTCGTTGAACAGCGACTCGCCGACGATCGTGGTTTTCAGCGGCTTGGAGGCATTGGCCGTACGCAAAACGCCGAGCACCGCAATCGGGTCGGTCGGCGAAATCAGCGCGCCGAACAGCAGGCAGTAAAGGAAGCTCACGTGCCAACCGAACAGGGCAAAAATGTAATAGGCGAGGCTGCCGATCACGACGGTGGCAATCAGCACACCGAAGGTCGCCAGCAGGCCGATCGGCCAGCGATAGCTGCGCAGGTCGTTGAGGTTGACGTGCAGGGCGCCGGCGAACAGCAGGAACGACAGCATCCAGTTCATCAGCAGATCGCCGAAGTCGATCTGGCCGATCAGTTGCTGTACGCGTTCCTCCAGGCCGGGGTAGCCGAGCAGGCTCAGGCCTTGCAGCAACAGGGAGAACATCAGCGCGGTGACCATCACGCCGATGGTCGGCGGCAGGCCGATGAAGCGGTAATTGACGAAGGTGAGGAGGGTGGTGAGGCAGATGAATGCGGCTACGAGTTCAAGCATCCGGGGTCCTTTGGATGGGGGGTGGAAAGACAGCGCCCCGATTCTTCGGTGCAAAGGTTGGATGGGCTGATCCGGGGTCGGGACACAATGATCTCCCCTCGGTTGGTCAGCCGCAGACATTGGTGTAGGGTCAACCGCAAAAAACAAGGAGTAGAACATGCTGGCGACAGTTCTGGTGTTGATAGCGGCGCTGTTGCATGCGGCGTGGAATACCCTGATCAAGTTCAGCGCCGAACGGCTGCTGGTGGTCGCGTGCATGGACACGGTGGCGCTGTTGTCCGTGGCGCTGGCGTTGCCCTTCATCAGCCTGCCGCCGCTGGACATCTGGCCGTGGATTCTGGCTTCGGCGGCGTTCGAACTGCTTTATCGCTATCTGCTGATTCAGGCCTATCGGGTCGGCGACCTCGGGCTGGTCTATCCGCTGATGCGCGGCTTGTCGCCGCTGGTGGTACTGGCGCTGACCCTGATCTTCGCCGGCGAAGTGCTGACCGCGCAGCAGATCTTCGGGATCATGCTGATTCCATTGGGCATGGCCTGCCTGCTCTGGCAGGGCGGCGGCGGGAAGCATTTGCCGTGGTCGATGCTGCCGGTGGTGGCGCTGATCGGGCTGTGCATCGGTTGCTACACCTACATCGACGGCCAGGCTTTGCGGCGCTGGTCGCATCCGCTGGATTACCTGGTCTGGGTCACGCTGCTCAGCGCCTGGCCGTTTCCATTGCTGGCGTGGGTCGCCAAACGTCCGGCGTTCCTGGTGTTCTGGCGCGAGCAGTGGAAGCTGGGGCTGGCGGTCGGGTTCTGCGTGTTGTTCAGCTACGCTCTGGTGCTGTGGGCGATGCAGCTGGGCTCGATTGCCGAGGCAGCGGCCTTGCGCGAGATCAGCGTGATCCTGGTGGTGCTGTTTGGCATGCGCTATCTGAAAGAACCTTTCGGCAAGCCGCGGCTCTTAGCCTGTGGGTTGGTGCTGATCGGCATGCTGGTGATGAAGTTCTGACTGCCCGCGAATCCGATAAATCAGAAGAAGGGACGGCGTTATGACAGTGGCTTTGTGGTGTGTGTTGATCGCGATTTTCCTGCCGTATCTGTGCACGATCGTGGCCAAGGCCACTGGCGGTTTCAGACTCAGGGACAACCATGATCCCCGGGATTTTCTTGAAAGCGTGGGGGGCGTGGCGCGACGGGCGCATGCGGCGCAACTGAACAGTTTTGAAGTGACCCCGGCCTTTGCGGCGGCGGTGATCGTTGCGCACCTGGTGGGCACGGCACAGTTGGTGACAGTGAACGTGCTGGCGGTGATGTTCATCACCAGTCGCCTGCTGTACATCATCTGCTACCTGGCGGACTGGGCGATCCTGCGTTCAGTGGTGTGGTTTATCGGGATGGGGTTGATTGCTGCGTTCTTCTTTGTGTCGGTCTGATTATTGTTGCTGATGGCCTCATCGCGAGCGGGCTCACTCCTACAGGGGGACGCATTCCAAATGTAGGAGTGAGCCTGCTCGCGATGGCTATCTAACAGTCACCGATGATCTAGTAGTTACTTCTTCTCCGTATCGGCAACCTGAGGCACTTGCGGCAGCGCCGCACCTTTAGGCCAGAGCATCCAGATCTGCCCCTGCTGTTTCATGTCCCCGGCCAGTTGCCCGGCCGCATCGCCAGTGCCCCAGAACAGATCCGCACGAACCTCACCGGCAATTGCGCCACCGGTGTCCTGCGCCGCGACCGGACGAACCAGCGCCGTGCCATCCGGGCGGGTGGTCGACAGCCACAACAGGCTGCCCAACGGAATTACCTTGCGGTCTACCGCCGCGCTGTAACCAGCAGTCAGCGGCACGTTCAGCGAGCCGCGCGGACCCTCGTTGCTGTCCGGGTTGCGGGTGAAGAACACGTAGCTCGGGTTGCTGCCCAGCAGTTCCGGAATGCGCGACGGGTTGGCCTTGGCCCAGTTGCTGATCGCGCTCATGGTCACGTCTTCTTTCTTCAACTCGCCCTGTTCCACCAGCCAGCGGCCGATCGGTCGGTACGGGTGGCCGTTCTGGTCGGCGTAGGCGATACGCAGTTGTTTGCCGTCCGCCGTCTGAATCCGCCCGGAGCCCTGAATCTGCAGAAATTGCAGATTCATCGGGTCAGTCAGGTACGCCACCACCGGGGCTTTGACGCCTTTGGATTCGATGGTTGCGGCATCGTCGTACGGCTTGAGCACCCGACCTTCAAGGCGACCGCGCAGGCGCTTGCCCTTGAGTTCGGGGTAAATGCTGTCCAGCGACACGATGATCATGTCTTCGGGCACACCGTACACCGGCACGTTGGCCACGTCGGTGGGCGTCAGGCTGCCGGGGTAGACCGGTTCGTAGTAACCGGTGATCAAGCCATTGGGGTTGTCGTTCTCGGCGCGCAGACCGAACACGTCGAGGTTCTGCTTGAGGAACGCGCGGATCTCGTTGGCGCTCTGCGGCACGTTGGCTGCGGCGGCGCAGGTGCCGCCCCAGACCGGATCGGCCTTGAGTCGGGTGCAGGCGCTGCGCCATGAGCCGAAGCCGGCGACCAGATCGCTGTCGGACACGGCCGGCAAGGCTTCCCAAGTGGCGCTGGAATACGTGGCCAAGGCATGGGTTTTCGGTTTGGCCGTGTCGCCGCCGGTACAGCCGGCAAGGATCGCCAGCAGTGGCAGGGTTGCGATCAGTGGGTGACGCCAGGCCTTGAAACGGCTGTTCATGGAGTGATTCCTGTGGCGGTTGCCCGAGTGCTCCATGCGCTCCGGCAACCCGTATTTTTAATAGGGCTATTGGTGTTTGTCGGTGACGCGAGGATACTGGCCGCCGAATTCCGTGACCTGAAGCCACCATGACTCTTAAAAGAATTTCTGTTGTATTGCTGGCCTGTCTGACCTTGTCCGCCTGCGGCGGTGTCGATCCGAATTCCCCGCTGGGTCAGCGCAAGGCGATCTTCAAGCAGATGCTCAAGACCGGCGAAGACCTGGGCGGCATGTTGCGTGGACGCATTCCGTTCGACGGGCCGAAATTCGCCGACGGCGCGGTGAAGCTTGATGCGTTGTCCCATGAGCCGTGGAAGCATTTCCCGCAGGTGCGCGAAGAAGATCACACCAGTGCCAAGGATGATGTCTGGTCGCGTCAGGCCCGCTTTCAGGAATTGGCCCGCAACCTTGAAGCGGCCACCGGTGAATTGGTGATCGCCAGCAAGGTCCAGCCATACAAGGTCAGCAACCTGGGGCCGGCGGTGCAGAAAGTTGAAGATGCCTGCAGCGCTTGCCATAAAGAGTTTCGGGATCATTGATTGTGAGGCTGCCGGACAACTGAAGACTGTGGCGAGGGAGCTTGCTCCAGCTGGGCCGCGAAGCGGCCCCAACCCCATTCAACCGAACAGACTCAACTCGACTGAATGGGGTTGCGACGGCTGCGCCGCCGAGCGGGAGCAAGCTCCCTCGCCACAGGAAATCTCCTTCAATACGGGTTACTTGTCGATCTGATCCAGCGCATCCTGCAGCTCTTTGCGCGACTCGGCGAGCTTGTTCTTGCGCTTGTCGATCTTCTCCGGATCGCCTTTCTTCATTGCCTTGTCGAGATCAGCCTGGCGCTTGCTGACTTCGTGCTTGGCTTCCAGCACCTTGTTTTCGCGTTCTTTCTTCAGGCCGGCATCGGTGCAGTTCTTGGTCACTTCATCCAGAGCGGTTTGCAGACCGGCCTGCTGCTCGGCGTTGCCACGGGATTTGGCCTGTTCGATCTGATTGATGATGCCCTGCTTCTTGGCGGCGCAACCGGTCAGGCCCGGGGCGTCTTCGTCGGCCATCACAGGAGCGGCCAGGACGCCACAGAGAGTCAGCAAGGCGAGCGGTGCAAGAAATTTCATAAAAGCTCCATGTGCAAAGGCAGTCGGGTCGGGGGCACTGCGCTGTTTGAGCGTCTGACGGCCCTTGGGTTCCCGGCTGCCGGGGGATTGCGTGATCAGAAACCGTCGATTCCGGCGGCGCGTAATGTTTCACTCAAGGCCAGCACCTGCGGGTCGCGGAAGAATGCGCTCAATTGCGCCGCGCGGCCCGGGCCGATACCGGCGTGTGCCTGCCATTGTTCGGTGTCGCGTTGTGCCAGCGCCTGCCATGAATCAGCCAGTTGAGCCCCACCTGTCGGCGGCAGACCCAACGCTTTGAGCCACTGCGTGAATGGCCGTTGGCGGGCGCTGTGGAAACTGTGTATCAGGCGCGCACTACTGCGTTCGCCGAAGCCGGCAATGTTAGCAAGCTCTGGCTCATCGAGGGTCAACCAATCCAGCAGGTTGTTCAGGCGGCCTGTTTCCAGAAGTTTCTCCCAGGTGCCTTTGCCCACATGGGGCATCGCCAGCCCTTGCTTGCCGCTGAGCCAGGTCAGGCGCGCGAGAAACTGGCTTTCGCAGCCGGGTGTCGGCTGCCAACAGCTCAAGGCGTGGAAATCACTGGCGTCGGGAATGTCGATGGCGGCACGTTCGGTGGTGCGCAATACCACATTGTCGAGCCGTGGAATGGTCAGCCCGGCCAGACTGATTGCCACCTGGTCGCCGGGGCGGACGTCCAGCGCCTGCCAGCGCTTGAGCGAACTGGCACTGACCCGTTTGATCTCCCGGTCATCGAGCATGACTGGCGTGAGCTCCAGCACCGGGGTGATGCGGCCGGTGCGGCCGACCTTGAAATGCACTTTGCGCACCTCGGCCAGCGCCCGGGCAAACGGGTATTTCCAGGCCACGGCCCAGTAGGGCGCGCTCGCCTGCCAGCGCTCAGCCGGTGGGCGCTGGCTCTGGCGCAGGACAATGCCGTCGCTGGCGAATGGCAGCGGTGATCGATACCAGTGCTCACGCCACTTTTGAGCGTCTTCAAGGTTGACGATGGCCTGAGTGAATGGCGCTATCGTGGCGAAACCCAAGGTCGCCAGCGTCGCTGTTCTTTCGGGCAGGCTCGCCGGGCCTTGCGGCCAGTCCCAGACGAACAGGCCGATACCGGCTGCCTGCTCGGCGCTCAGGGTTTTACGGCTCATCAGCCCGGCAACCGTGGCGCGGGCGTTGACGCTGCCGGCGCGGGCTTGCACATGTTCGGTCAGGCGCCAGTAGAGTTCACCCTGCACCAGCAGATCAAGGGGCTGTGTCAGTTGTTGTGGAATGGCGCTGATCTTTTGTGCCGACGCTGTCCAGTCCTGGCCGCTGATGCCGTCGCCACGACTGATCGCTTGCTGCAACAGGCCGCGACGGTAGATCAGGGTCACTGCCACACCATCGACCTTGGGTTGGACCCAGACATCCCGGCGGTCCCGTAACCAGGCTTGCACCGCCGCTGCTTCGTGCAGTTTATCCAGACCGGTGTGCGCGATCGGATGGGCGACTGAGCCAGATGCGCTGCGTAAAGATTCGGGTGCGGGTGGTTGCTGGAAACATTGGCGCCATTCGTTGAGCCGCAATCTGGCCTGATCATAGAGCTCATCGGCAATTAGCGAGCGGCCTTCGCGGTGATAGGCGTCGTCCCACTGGTCGATCTGTGTTTGCAGGGCGCTGATCTGGTTTTGCGCGGTGGCGGCGGACCAGTCCGGGCAGGCACCGAAAGCGAGCAGGGGGGTGAAACTCAGCAGAAAAATTGAAAACAGGCGCAGCGTGGCAAGCATGGTGAGCGTCCTTGCTCAGGGGGAATGCTTGAAGGCTAGGTGAGGATGGCGGGTCAGGTCGCCTGGGTGTTTTGCGGGGTGTTGCGCAAGGTTAAAGTCAAAAGATCGCAGCCTTCGGCAGCTCCTGCAGAATGCATTCCCATGCAGGCTGCGATCCTTTGATCTTTGCAAGCATGAAAAAGCCCCGCACGGCGCGAACCGTGCGGGGCTTTTTGTACCGCCAGGGAGTCTTACAGACCAGCAGCGGAACGCAGAGCGTCGGCGCGGTCGGTTTTTTCCCAAGTGAAGGTGGTGAAGGTGTCTTCGCCAACCGTCTTGGTCTGCGGAGCGCGACCGAAGTGGCCGTAGGCTGCAGTTTCCTGGTACATCGGGTGCAGCAGATCCAGCATGGTGGTGATTGCGTATGGACGCAGGTCGAACACTTCACGCACCAGTTTGATGATCTTGTCATCGCTGATCTTGCCGGTACCGAAGGTGTTCAGCGAGATCGAAGTCGGCTGGGCCACACCGATCGCGTAGGACACCTGGATCTCGCAACGCTCGGCGAGGCCGGCCGCGACGATGTTCTTGGCCACGTAACGGCCAGCGTAGGCCGCCGAACGGTCAACCTTCGATGGATCTTTACCGGAGAACGCGCCACCGCCGTGACGGGCCATGCCGCCGTAGCTGTCGACGATGATCTTGCGACCGGTCAGACCGCAGTCACCTACCGGGCCGCCAATGATGAACTGGCCGGTCGGGTTGATGTGGAACTGGGTGTCCTTGCTCAGCAGCTCGGCAGGCAGTACGTGCTTGACGATCAGCTCCATCACGCCTTCGCGCAGGTCTTTGTACGACACTTCAGGGTTGTGCTGGGTCGACAGAACCACGGCGTCGATACCCACGACCTTGCCGCCTTCGTAACGGCAAGTCACTTGCGACTTGGCGTCCGGACGCAGCCAAGGCAGCAGACCCGATTTACGGGCTTCGGCCTGACGCTGCACCAGCTGGTGCGAGAAGGTGATTGGCGCAGGCATCAAAACGTCGGTTTCGTTGCTGGCGTAGCCGAACATCAGGCCCTGGTCGCCGGCGCCCTGATCTTCAGGCTTGGCACGGTCAACACCCTGGTTGATGTCAGGGGACTGCTTGCCGATGATGTTCATCACGCCGCAGGTGGCGCCGTCGAAGCCGACTTCGGAGCTGGTGTAGCCGATGTCGCAGATCACGTCACGAACGATCTGCTCCAGGTCGACCCAGGCGCTGGTGGTCACTTCACCGGCAACGATGGCAACGCCGGTCTTGACCAGGGTTTCCACAGCAACGCGTGCGTGTTTGTCCTGGGCAATAATGGCGTCCAGCACCGCATCGGAAATCTGGTCGGCGATTTTGTCCGGATGTCCTTCAGACACGGACTCGGAGGTGAAGAGGGAGTATTCGCTCATCTCGATGTTTTCCTGAATTTACCGATGGTGAGTGTCGCCAGCCGGTCGCTGAAAGTGGCGAACCTGGATCTGGAAACCATTACGTAAGCCTACATAGAGGCTGTCCCCGGGAACGAGTCCCGCAGCGGTGGCCCAACGGGCCAAATCGTCCTGTTCAAACCCCAACCACAGATCACCGCAGGCCTCCCTGGCCCAACTCTGGTTGTGGCTACATAACTCTGTCACGAGCAGGCTACCGCCCGGTTGCAGCAGGCCGGCCATGTGCTTGAGCGCTTCGGCCGGCGCGGCGAAATGGTGCAAGACCATGTTCAGTACTACGCAATCGGCCAGAAGGCTGGTGCCATTCAATGCATCGGCCAATTGCAGGCTGACGTTAGCCAGCTGTTCACGTTCACATACCTGACGCGCCAGTTCGAGCATCGCCGGGCTGTTGTCCAGCGCGGTTACGGTGCCGAAGCGGCGGGCCAGTTCCGGCAGAAAAGCACCATCGCCGGGGCCGACTTCAATGGCCGTGGCAGCACCATTGAAGTTCAGTTTGTCGAGCAGGGCCAGCACGCTGTCACGGTATTGCGGCAGGCCTGCAATCAAGTCTTGCTGGGCGCGAAATTTCTCCGCCACCCGTGCGAAAAAGTCCTGGCTGGCGGCTTCACGTTGCCCGTGGACCTGGGCGATGCGCGCCTGCACATCGTCCGGCAGCGCCAGATTGTCGACTTCTTCTAACAGTGCCGCGTGCAACTTGCCGCCCAGCAGTTCAGTGTGGGGCAGGGCGCGGCGATAGAAAATCGCGTTGCCTTCGCGGCGTGTCGCCACCAGATCAGCCTGCGCCAGCACCTTTAGATGGTGGCTCATGCCGGACTGACCAATGCCGAAGATCTGCGCCAGTTCCAGTACACCGAACGAATCGTTGGCCAGCGCGCGCAATACATTCAGGCGCAGCGGATCGCCACCGGCCTTGCACAGGGCCGCCAGCTCGTCGCAGTCGTCATGGCGAATGGAAGGCACGCGTAAGTTCATGGGGCAGCAGTCTAGTGATGGCGGGAAATCGCTGCAAGGTCAATATCAAAAAGTTTTGATATTGCTCGATAGATGGCACTTCTCACTGGCTGGTTAACTCTACAAACGAACAGCGGAAAGGTTTCACCTACAGAATCCACTGTTAACCACGGGAAAAACGCCTCCGTATGACTATCTGTCATTGCCCCGAGGCGCTCCGGTGAGGGAAAATGCCCTCCTTTTTTCCGTTTCAATTATTCACACCCAGGAGATCAGCGATGCCTAGCCGTCGTGAGCGTGCCAACGCCATTCGTGCCCTCAGCATGGATGCCGTGCAAAAAGCCAACAGCGGCCATCCCGGTGCCCCTATGGGTATGGCAGATATCGCCGAAGTGCTTTGGCGCGACTACCTCAAGCACAACCCGAGCAATCCTTCGTTCGCTGACCGTGACCGCTTCGTACTGTCCAACGGCCACGGCTCGATGTTGATCTACTCGCTGCTGCACCTGACCGGTTACGACCTGTCGATCGACGACCTCAAGCAGTTCCGTCAACTGCACAGCCGCACCCCGGGTCACCCGGAATTCGGTTACACCCCGGGCGTCGAGACCACCACCGGCCCACTGGGTCAGGGTCTGGCCAACGCTGTGGGCTTCGCCCTGGCAGAAAAAGTCCTGGGCGCGCAGTTCAACCGTCCTGGCCATGACATCGTTGATCACCACACCTACGTGTTCCTGGGTGATGGCTGCATGATGGAAGGCATTTCCCACGAAGTGGCGTCCTTGGCCGGTACTCTGGGCCTGGGCAAGCTGATTGCTTTCTACGATGACAACGGCATCTCCATCGACGGCGAAGTCGAAGGCTGGTTCACCGATGACACCCCGAAGCGTTTCGAATCCTACAACTGGCAGGTGATCCGCAACGTCGACGGTCACGATCCGGAAGAGATCAAGACCGCCATCGAGACCGCGCGCAAGAGCCCGCTGCCGACCCTGATCTGCTGCAAGACCACCATCGGTTTCGGTTCGCCGAACAAGCAGGGCAAGGAAGACTGCCACGGCGCCCCACTGGGTGACGCGGAAATCGCCCTGACCCGTCAGGCGCTGAACTGGAACTACGGCCCGTTCGAAATCCCGGCCGACATTTATGCCGAGTGGGATGCCAAGGAAAAAGGTCGCGCCGCCGAAGCCGAGTGGGATCAGCGTTTCGCTGCCTACTCCGCCGCGTTCCCGACCGAAGCCAACGAGCTGATCCGTCGTCTGAGCGGCGAACTGCCGGCTGACTTCGCCGAAAAAGCCTCGGCCTACATCGCTGAAGTGGCGGCCAAAGGCGAAACCATCGCCAGCCGTAAAGCCAGCCAGAACACCCTGAACGCCTTCGGCCCACTGCTGCCGGAACTGCTCGGCGGTTCGGCTGACCTGGCCGGTTCCAACCTGACCCTGTGGAAAGGTTGCAAAGGCGTCAGCGCTGAAGATGCCAGCGGCAACTACATGTATTACGGCGTGCGCGAATTCGGCATGACCGCGATCATGAACGGCGTGTCCCTGCATGGCGGTCTGGTGCCTTACGGCGCGACCTTCCTGATGTTCATGGAATACGCCCGCAACGCCGTACGCATGTCGGCACTGATGAAGAAGCGCGTCATCCACGTCTACACCCACGACTCCATCGGTCTGGGCGAAGACGGCCCGACGCACCAGCCGATCGAGCAACTGACCAGCCTGCGCACCACACCGAACCTCGACACCTGGCGCCCAGCCGATGCCGTTGAATCGGCCGTGGCCTGGAAAAACGCTCTGGAACGTAAAGACGGCCCATCGGCGCTGATCTTCTCGCGTCAGAACCTGCAGCACCAGGAGCGCGATGCCGGCCAGATCGCCGACATCAGCCGCGGTGGCTACGTGTTGAAGGACTGCGCAGGCGAGCCTGAGCTGATCCTGATTTCCACCGGTTCGGAAGTCGGTCTGGCCGTTCAGGCCTACGACAAGCTGACCGAGCAGGGCCGCAAGGTGCGCGTGGTTTCCATGCCTTGCACCAGCGTGTTCGACGCTCAGGACGCTGGCTACAAGCAATCGGTTCTGCCGTTGCAGGTCAGCGCACGTATCGCGATCGAAGCGGCACACGCCGACTTCTGGTTCAAGTACGTGGGTCTGGAAGGTCGCGTGATCGGCATGACCACCTACGGCGAATCGGCACCGGCTTCGGCACTGTTCGAAGAGTTCGGCTTCACCCTGGAAAACATCCTGGGTCAGGCTGAAGAGCTGTTGGAAGACTAAGTCCGACAGTTGTGTTGTCCGGGCTGACGCCATCGCGAGCAGGCTCACTCCTACAGGGTTTTACGTTGCCCATGTAGGAGTGAGCCTGCTCGCGATAGCGTCGGTTCAGATAATAAAGAGCTTTCTGATTCACCACGGTAATCGAGAACCCCATGCCTCAACCGCGTCCTTACAAAGTTGCACTCAACGGCTACGGCCGGATTGGTCGTTGCGTCTTGCGTGCGTTGTTCGAGCGAGGCTCGACGGCAGGGTTTGAAATTGTCGCGATCAACGATCTGGCTGACATGGCCAGCATCGAATACCTGACACGCTTCGACTCCACCCACGGCCGTTTTCCCGGCGAAGTGCGAGTAGAAGGCGATTGTCTGCATATTAATGGCGACTGCGTGAAGGTCCTGCGCAGTGCCACCCCCGAAGGCATCGATTGGGCCGCTCTTGGCGTCGATCTGGTGCTGGAGTGCTCCGGCGCCTATCACACCCGTGAAGACGGTCAGCGTTTCCTCGACGCCGGCGCGCCACGCGTGCTGTTCTCGCAGCCGATGGCCAGCGAGGCGGATGTCGACGCCACCATCGTCTACGGCGTCAATCAAGACTGCCTGACCGGCGACGAACTGCTGGTGTCCAACGCCTCCTGCACCACCAACTGCGGCGTGCCGCTGTTGCGCTTGCTGGACAAGGCGATCGGCCTGGATTACGTGTCGATCACCACGATTCACTCGGCGATGAACGATCAGCCGGTCATCGACGCCTATCACCACGAAGACCTGCGCCGCACCCGTTCGGCGTTCCAGTCGGTGATCCCGGTGTCCACTGGTCTGGCACGCGGCATCGAGCGCCTGCTGCCGGAACTTGCGGGGCGAATCCAGGCCAAAGCCGTACGCGTGCCGACGGTCAATGTGTCCTGCCTCGACATCACGATGCAGACCGCCACCGCGACCGATGCCAACGAGGTCAACCGGATCCTGCGCGAGGCCGCTACCAACGGCCCGCTCAAAGGTCTGCTGGCCTACACCGAGTTGCCGCACGCCAGTTGTGATTTCAACCATGACCCACATTCGGCCATCGTCGATGCCAGTCAGACCCGTGTTTCCGGCCCGAAACTGGTGAACATCCTGGCCTGGTTCGACAACGAATGGGGTTTTGCCAACCGAATGCTGGACGTTGCAGAACACTATCTGCAAACAGCGATTTCAAAAAAACCTGCTCTCTAAGAACAGCTACTCAGGAAGTGCGACCCATGACCGTGTTGAAGATGTCCGACCTCGATCTGCAAGGTAAGCGCGTATTGATCCGCGAAGACCTCAACGTCCCAGTCAAGGACGGTGTTGTCACCAGCGATGCGCGTATCCTGGCTTCGCTGCCGACCATCAAGCTGGCCCTGGAAAAAGGTGCGGCGGTGATGGTGTGCTCGCACCTGGGCCGTCCGACCGAGGGCGAGTTCTCCGCCGAGAACAGCCTCAAGCCAGTCGCCGACTACCTGAGCAAGGCCCTGGGCCGCGAAGTGCCGCTGGTGGCCGATTATCTGGGCGGCGTTGACGTCAAGGCCGGCGACATCGTGCTGTTCGAAAACGTGCGCTTCAACAAGGGCGAGAAAAAGAACGCCGACGATCTGGCCCAGCAATACGCCGCCCTGTGCGACGTGTTCGTGATGGACGCGTTCGGCACCGCGCACCGCGCCGAAGGTTCGACCCACGGCGTGGCCAAGTTCGCCAAAGTCGCCGCTGCTGGCCCGTTGCTGGCCGCTGAACTGGACGCACTGGGCAAGGCGCTGGGCGCACCGGCCAAGCCGATGGCGGCCATCGTTGCCGGCTCCAAGGTCTCGACCAAGCTCGACGTGCTCAACAGCCTGAGCCAGATCTGCGATCAACTGATCGTCGGCGGCGGCATTGCCAACACCTTCCTGGCGGCTGCCGGTCACCCGGTGGGCAAATCCCTGTACGAGCCGGACCTGCTCGACACCGCGCGCGCCATCGCTGCCAAAGTCAGCGTGCCATTGCCGGTTGACGTAGTAGTCGCCAAAGAATTCGCCGAAACCGCAGAAGCCACCGTCAAGCTGATCGCTGACGTTGCCGCTGATGACATGATTCTGGACATCGGCCCGCAAACCGCAGCCAACTTCGCCGAACTGCTGAAATCGTCGAAAACCATTCTGTGGAACGGCCCGGTCGGCGTGTTTGAATTCGACCAGTTCGGCAACGGCACCAAAGTGCTGGCGCAAGCCATCGCTGAAAGCTCGGCGTTCTCCATTGCTGGCGGTGGCGACACCCTGGCCGCTATCGATAAATATGGCGTGGCTGAGCAAATCTCCTACATTTCCACCGGGGGTGGTGCGTTCCTCGAATTCGTCGAAGGCAAGGTGCTACCGGCCGTTGAAGTCCTGGAAAGCCGGGCCAAGGCCTGAGGCCGCCCGTTTGGCCAGGCAAAGGAGTGGTCACATGGTCAAGTCGTTAGCACTGTTGTTGCTGACCGGTACGCTGGCGGCCTGCGGGAGTAACCCGAAGGCCGAGGCGACGCCTGCGCCGGGTGCGGTGCAGAAAGGCTGCTATCAGGCCGACTGGCAGGCCGAAACCAACCCGGTGCTGAACAAGCGCTCGGGGCCGGACGGTCTGGACAAATACGAGACGCAAACCCCGGCCAAGGAACATGGTTGTCCTTGACCGGTCTGACTCTTTAACTCAGGGCTGGCGGCGTTGGCCGTCAGTCGAGGAACACGGATGAAAGGCTTGATCGCCATTGCGGCGTTGGCATTGTTGGGTGGTTGCGCGCAGATGAACCTGTTTCAGTCGTCTGCCCCTGCGGATAACTGGACAACCTGGACCTGCGACAGCCAGGCCAAAGTGCTGTGGCGCTATACCGATGCCAGCCAGAAAGAAGTCGATGTGCGGCTGGGCGGCGGTGATCAGGTCTATCGCCTGAAAGAAGAGCCGGGCGCCTCGGGCGTGCTGTACAGCGATGGCATGCTGGCGTTTCACGTCAAGGGTGACGAAGGCCTGGTGTACTGGGTTGCCACCAATGACCTGATCGGCCGCGGCTGCAAGGCGCAGTAAACGAATACGCTACAGATTCATCGTGGCAATGGCCTTTGTGGCGAGGGAGCTTGCTCCCGCTGGAGCGCGAAGCGGTCCCAAAACCTTGCGGCCCGGTGTTTCAGAATGACCGTGTTTGCAGGTTTACGGCTGCTGCGCAGCCGAGCGCGAGCAAGCTCGCTCGCCACAGGTTGGTACACATACAGGTTTTGCTTTATCGAATCACCAGACCGGGCCTCGACCCCCGATCTGCAATCACTTGAATAGCCGCCGCCGCTCCGGCAGGCTGGCACGATTAACGACCCTCAACCGGGAGAGACACACACAATGGCACTTATCAGCATGCGCCAGATGCTGGACCACGCAGCCGAGTTCGGCTACGGCGTTCCAGCCTTTAACGTCAACAACCTTGAGCAGATGCGCGCCATCATGGAAGCCGCTGACAAGACTGACTCCCCGGTGATCGTCCAGGCTTCGGCCGGCGCCCGTAAATACGCTGGCGCGCCGTTCCTGCGTCACCTGATCCTGGCCGCGATCGAAGAATTCCCGCACATTCCGGTGTGCATGCACCAGGACCACGGCACCAGCCCTGACGTCTGCCAGCGCTCGATCCAACTGGGCTTCAGCTCGGTGATGATGGACGGCTCCCTCGGCGAAGACGGCAAAACCCCGACCGACTACGAATATAACGTCCGTGTGACTCAACAAACCGTAGCCATGGCGCACGCCTGCGGCGTTTCGGTTGAAGGCGAGCTGGGCTGCCTGGGTTCGCTGGAAACCGGTATGGCTGGCGAAGAAGACGGTATCGGCGCTGAAGGCGTTCTGGATCACAGCCAGATGCTGACCGACCCGGAAGAAGCCGCTGACTTCGTCAAGAAGACTCAGGTCGATGCCCTGGCCATCGCCATCGGCACCAGCCACGGCGCCTACAAGTTCACCAAGCCACCTACCGGCGACGTGCTGGCGATCGACCGCATCAAGGAAATCCACAAACGCATCCCGAACACCCACCTGGTGATGCACGGTTCCTCGTCGGTGCCACAAGAGTGGCTGGCGATCATCAACCAGTACGGCGGCGACATCAAAGAAACCTACGGCGTACCGGTTGAAGAAATCGTCGAAGGCATCAAGTACGGCGTACGCAAGGTCAACATCGACACCGACCTGCGTCTGGCATCCACCGGCGCAATGCGTCGCCTGATGGCCACCAACCCGAGCGAATTCGACCCACGTAAATTCTTCGGCGCCACTGTGACTGCAATGCGTGACGTATGTATCGCTCGTTATGAAGCGTTCGGTACTGCCGGTAATGCTTCGAAGATCAAGCCGATTTCTCTGGAAGCGATGTATCAGCGTTATTTGAAGGGTGAGTTGAACGCTAAGGTTAACTAAGCCTGAACGTTAGACTGCGTTAATAAACCCGCCGAAAGGCGGGTTTTTTATGGGCGTTAATAAAATTGGATTTTAGTGTTTTTTTTGCCTATGTCTCAGTTGGTAGAAATGTTTTCTATTCTGAATTTCTGATGGGTTAGCTACCAAAGCGCATAGGAAAATTTCTTAAGTCATGTAGGCGTGTGTACGGATTAACGAAGTATCTTTCCGTATTTTTCTGACGTGTTGACAAGTGCCTGCGCGATTTATTTCAATGCTTCCGTTTGGTGGTAGGATAATTAATTCATGGATGAAGGAATGCTTTAATGCTCTATAGACGAAATGTACTGATCAAATTGATTGCTGGTGGGTTGCTGTTAGCGTCTGTCCATAAGGCATCAGCCGAAGCTGCGAACGTCAGTTACACCGCTTTAATCACCAGCCAAGGGAAAGTGCTGGCGCAATCGCCCGTTTGGATTTCTCATGTGAGTCATGCTCCGCGAGCGGGCTACTTTTCGGATTATAAAGTTGTATTGGAAGAAGGTGCCTTTGAAAGGTCTCCGGGGTTCTGTGCAGTCTCTGTGGTGGATATGGAAACCTTGGATGATGTTTTTTATGCCCAGGCGAAATTGTCTGGAACGCCTACGCGCAATAGTGTGAAAGTCATTACCCACCAGATTGGCAGCGCGGATCCTCAAGCGAATGCTTCCAAAAGCTTCATGTTGATGTGCGCGAAGTAAGAGAGTAGAAAGCGGAGAGAATCATTAGTCATCTGGGTCTGGCAATCGTTAATAAAAATGGACAGATTTATCTTATATTGATCTGTCCATGTTTTCTTACGATTTATCAGCAGACTTCACCGGTCTACCTCTCGCCCGATGCAATATTCTCAACCCGGTAATCCTCTCGATCTCATCAGTAAACTGAGCCCCCCCTGTCAGTTGACCACGCTGAAGTGCACTTCTTATCAAATGCAACTCTTGCGGCGAAGTCGCTTGCTGCATAAACGCGGCGTAGCGCTCATGACGGGTGGCCGGGGTAGGACCGAGTTCAGTGAAGCCGGGGTAGTCATCTAGCCAATTAGTTTCGATTATTCCGTTCAGGCGTAATTGCAAGCTCGACCAGGGGTAGTCTTGCGCCCGCTCAACCATTTGAGCGCGTACCGGGTTCAGCTCTATGTACCGGCTGCAGGCCAATAAGTAAGTATCGGTTTGAACAACGCTTGATTTGTAGCGGCTTTCCCACAGGGTGCCCGAGCGTCCTTCCAGCTTATTTCGATAGCGTGTCATGCGACTCGCTAGGCTTTTCATCAATTGCCCTAGGCTGGCACTTGATTCGCCAGGTGCCAGCAACAAATGGACATGATTGGTCATCAAGCAGAAGGCATAGACCTTCACATCCAGCAGGGATTTGAGTTCGCGCAGATCAGTGAGATAGCGCTCGAAATCTACGGGTGTGGTGAACACCGTCTGCTTGTTGTGACCACGCTGTACGACATGATGAGGATAGTGGGGTAATACGACGCGCGCGACTCTTGGCATATAGCCTCCTACGTCCGTGTAGGGAAAAGGGGAGGAAGCGGATTTATTTGAAAGGTCCGCCCTGTTTTTTGATTCTTCTGTGAGGGTAGAGTGCTTGAGCTGAGTCGTCACCTGTCAAAGGTGTCAGGTACACGATGCTTTTGTGCGAGAGGTGTGTTTTGGGTGCTGTCTGAGTGAGGGATAGGAGGTGGATTTACTTACCTGTGTGCTGAGAAGCCTTCAGTTAAATAGATCTGTCCCCTTATTCGCGTATTCCTCCAAGAGCTTGTGCTGAATAATAAATCTGTCCCTTTTGTTGTGCTTTTGTTGTTAATGTTTTTTATGCGATTGAGTTATATTTTTTAAATTGGTTATTAAAAAAAAGATAAATAACTGTCATTTCTTACAGGTGTAAGCAGAGTGCAGAGATGATTCAATAGCTGCGCAAACAACGTGTTTATATTGTTTTCAAGGAGAGATAAAATGGCATTGTCTAGCGAGCAGGCAGAATCATTTAAAGGAGGAAAGTACCGGACTTGGGGTTCGCAGGACCCCAATTACGTTGACCGATCAAGGGCAACGAAAACTTGGGACCCAAGTGTTTGGAAAAATCCCTTTGATGTCAAGATGCCTTGGCACCCAGAGGGGTGCCAATGCCCAGAGTGTCGTTCAAATGGAAGTAAGGGCCAAGTGGCCTCGGGTCTGCCGTATTTTCCAGATCTAATGGTAATGGCTCATGATCCGGTGAAAGCTGCAAGTAAAGAAGAGGTCGCTGCTTGTCTCAAAGAGCTGGTGAAAAAAAGCATTATCAGAAACCCGATGACTGGTGATTATCATTCCGTTGAGATGGAAATTACGTATGGGGGGAGTAAATGTCGGTATTTGGTATTGCATAAAGGTGGGATCGATGCTCCCTCTTCGGATGTGGGAGAGCTTATTGACGCCCCTATGCCTGATGGAGTCGATGTAGTCGAAAAAGTTGTGTTATTTACTGAAGCAAACGGCGATTTTATGAGGAGAAATATCCAGCGGTGGAAGTGCAACAAATAACGTTAAAAGCGGTCTATTAATTTTTCATCAAGTCTGACTAGGTTGTGGTTTGATAAGAGAGCCGCCGAAAGGCGGCTCTCTTTTGAGTTGCATGCGGTAATCGATACTGCGAAAGCTGAATCTCCGATATTTTGAAGTGTTCAAGGATAATAAGGAGAAGGAGAAGGAGAAGGAGAAGGAGAAGGAGAAGGAGAAGGAGAAGGAGGAGCTTTTATATAAGTTCTGAAATAAAACTTTTCCTTTGTCCGTTGAAAGGCATGTTTTTTGTGAGTGACGATCTTGCTGCACAACGACGATGTTCGTGAAAAGAAGCTAATCCCTTGATCTAACAGATATTTGGTTATTTCCAATAAATCTCAAAGACTGTCAACTTTGACAGTAGGCGCTCTCGGGAAATGCTCAGAAGATAAGACTCCACTTAGTAATGGAGTACACAGCGATGAGAAATAAGGATGTGAAACCAAAAGGCCCGGCCCCGGCCACTCTGCCAGTTGAGCTAAAAACGGAAGATAAGAACAAATCCAGGGGGCCGGCGCCGTTCACACTGCCGAAGGAACCGGAGTAAGCCTGTTGTGTGAAGATCCTGCAGGATTGCGGGTTCTTTTTTTCACTTGGTAGGGATTGCTGTATAGCTATCCATTAAGAAACTCGCCGCAATGCGGGTTTTTTTGTGGGTGAATATTCCTTCTGCGAAAAAGGGCAGATTTATTAATCGTCGCTAGCGGAAGATAAGGGAAAATAAATTTGTCCCCTTATTGGTCAAGGTTAACTAAGTCTGAGCGTTAAACTGCTTTAAAAGAAACCCGCCGTGAGGCGGGTTTTTTATTGCGGTAAATAAGTCTGTTCTCCTTGCTGCTTCTACCCGTGGTTTCTAAAATAAATCAATTCCTCTTCTATGCCCTTTGTCGCCGTCTCATTTTTTGCTTTAGTGAGATGTGTTGTTATGCAAAATTTTCAATTTTTTTACGGGTGGCTAGTTGTATTTATTATAAGTACCTGTTAGTTCTAACAGGTGTGCAAATCCTAAATGTCAGGAAAATGGCAGTGGGAGATTGACTCTCCTTTTAATGGCTAGTGATTCAAAGGAGATGTATATGCAGATTTTTATAAAAGTAATGTCCAAAGTTATCACTTTTACTTTAGAGGTCGAGCCAAGCGATAGCATCGAAAATGTTAAGGCGAAAATACAGGATAAGCAAGGTATTCCACCTGATCAACAACGGTTATTTTTTTTCTGGAAAGCAACTCGAGGATTGGAGGACACTATCAGATTGCAATATTGTTAAAGATTCAGAGCTTTTACTTGTTTTCCGTATTCGGGGAGGGTGATGTTGTGGTTGTAATGAGGTTTTTGTCTCGGATTAATTTGCTATCGATAGCTAGACATAAATTAATTGCTATATGAAGAAACCCACCGTGAGGAGGGTTTCTCGTGAAGGGCTGTTTTTATCGTATAAGAGTCAAAAATGTTACCTGTAACAGAAATTAATCAAAGTCTTAAATGGGTAAGTCAGTTGTGGGCGATTATTCCTTCAGCTCAACATGATCCAGTGCCTGATTCACCGCCAGTTCTCCGAGCATGACCACCTGTGCGATGCCCAGCGCAGTCTTGCGGTGGGAGGTGTCGAGGGTTGCGGCGAAGTTGTTGAGCATTTCGCTGGCTGAACCCAGGGTTTCGCTGGCGTTGGCCAGCAGGGCTTCGGTGTTGTACTTCGGGTTGGCGAGGTACATGGACTCGGGTTCGCAGGTGCTGATCATGATCTGCGCGGCCGGGTTGAGGTAGTGGTCGAGGGCGCGCTCGGCGGCGTCATGGAGTTTTCTTGAGTCGAGGGATTCGTAGGGGGAGGCCAGGTCGGTGACTGGCGGGTGAGGCGTTGATTTGGTCATTTGCTCGAAACCTGATTGGAGTGCCCCCTCTCTGGCTACTAATCAAAGTGGAGGCAACTGTACGCAGGTTAGTAGACCGGGGTTTCGAGCAAGCCGGCGCACCCGAGGGTGCCCTGCGCACAGATGCCATCGAGCGCAGGAATCGAAATCCCTGACTGACAGATGCTTGTGCACCACACTTGAAACCTCGGGCTACTAAACCCGATCACTGGAAATCAGTGACGCGAATCAAGTTACCGATGGCCCTCCAGGCGCACAAGCCGGCGGATTCTGGCGTACCTGTAGGCATTGACGCAAGCCGTTGTAGGCATCCGGAAGTAACCGTCGAGCGATCTAAACAACACCGTTTAAAGGATGTCCGACTGGCAATAAATAACCCTGTGGCGAGGGAGCTTGCTCCCGCTGGGGCGCGCAGCGGCCCTGAAAAAGCGAGGCCTGCTGCGCAGTCCAGCGGGAGCAAGCTCCCTCGCCACAGGGGGTTGTGCCCATAAAGCGTTATTTATCGTGGTCGATGTCGAGTTTGCTGAAGGTCACCTGTCCACCCTCACTGGTGTACCCGGTGTTGTCCTGCACATACACCCCGGCCTTGAAGTACAGCGGCTTGTCGCGCCAGGTGGCGCTGATCTGTGAGTCCCACTGATAGCCCGCCGCGCTTACACCCAGTGCGCCGCCGGGGCTTAAGTGGATGAGGTAGTTGAATTCGCGATCCAGCTTGATACCGGTGGCGAGGGTGATGACCCGGCCTTCGTCGTCATCCGGGCGCATGCGCACTTTGATCACCAGGTTGCCGGTTTCGGTTTTGGTCTTGTACTGGTATTCGAGTTTGACCATCGGCTTCTGGCTTTCGT
>NZ_JAFGYS010000011.1:262807-265991 GCF_017491705.1 Pseudomonas sp. 86_A
GTGGCGAGGGTGATGACCCGGCCTTCGTCGTCATCCGGGCGCATGCGCACTTTGATCACCAGGTTGCCGGTTTCGGTTTTGGTCTTGTACTGGTATTCGAGTTTGACCATCGGCTTCTGGCTTTCGTAAGCGTGGATCTGGCCGATGACGATCTTGCCCGAGCTGGGCACCTTGTTGACGGTGACGGTCGCGCGCAATGAGTTGTCGGCGTCCGGGTAATACCAGTTGCGCAGGGTGCCGTTGCTGTAGGTTTCGCGCAGTTCGGTGCGCGGGTAGATGGCGTTTTCGGTCTTGGAGCCGGTGACCGGCGACCAGAAGAACAGGGTGCCGGTGTCGGAATGGAAGTATTGGTCCTTGAAGCCGTTCACCAGTTTGGAGGTTTCGACAGTGTATGGCGGGCTGCCAACGGGAACGCTGAGGTTCCAGGTTGCGAGATCGATCATGTCGGTTCTTCCACTCGATTCATCCTGCACGCGGGTACCAGAAGCTCTAGCCCGCGCCTTTTGGGGCGGCCTTTATAAGCGTAGAGGATGATTTTGTTAACGCCCGTTTGGCGGATGATTGACGTCAACATCCTGTCGAAATGCCATCTTTCCCGGTTTCAGAGGGCTGCAGGCCCGACCGTTAGTCGGCTAGACGTCGCTTTGATTAAATGATGGCGTGATGACAGCTTCTGCTTTTAGCGATCCGCGACTAGAGTGAACGCTCAGTACGTGTACGGTTTTTGTCCGGAAACCGGCCTGAAGTCCCGATAAGAGAAGCAGCATGGAATGCGCGCAACCCCAGCCAGGTGAAGGCAGCTCTGTCCTTTTGATCGTTGATGATTACCCTGAAAACCTGATCAGCATGCGCGCGTTGCTGCAGCGTCAGGATTGGCACGTCATGACCGCCGCCTCCGGCTTCGAGGCGCTCAATCTCTTGCTCGAACACGACGTCGACCTGGTGCTGCTGGATGTGCAGATGCCTGGCATGGATGGCTTTGAAGTGGCGCGGCTGATGCGCGGCAGCCAGCGCACGCGTCTCACCCCGATCATTTTCCTCACCGCCAACGAGCAATCCCAGGACGCCGTGATCAGGGGTTATGCCAGCGGCGCGGTGGATTACCTGTTCAAGCCGTTTGATCCGCAAATTCTCAAGCCCAAGGTGCAGGCGCTGCTCGAGCATCAGCGCAATCGCCGCGCCCTGCAACGCCTGACCCATGATCTGGAAGTCGCCCGCGCCTTCAATGCGTCGGTGCTGGATAACGCGGCCGAGGGGATTCTGGTGCTGGGCGAGGATGGCTTGATTCGCTTCGCCAATCCGGCGATTTCGCGTTTGCTCAATGCCCCGGTGAAAGAGCTTGAGGACAAGGAATTTCTGGATTACCTGCAGAAACCGCACATTCCCATATGGGCCGACTCCGAGCTGTACGCCGGCTATAAGCGTGGCGAGACCCTGCGTCTGCACGACGCGCTGTTACGCACGGCGCCCGGCCAGCAGGTGCCGGTGGCGCTGTCTTGCGCGCCGCTACCGGCGGAGCAGCGGGCGATGGTGGTGACGGTGCTGGACATGTCGGTGGTGCGGCATCTGCATCAGCAACTGGAATTTCAGGCGGTGACCGATCCACTGACCGGCCTGCTCAACCGCCGCGGCTTCTATCAGACGGTGGAAAATCTGCTGCTGCGCGGTGAGCGCAGTGACAGCAGTTGGGTGCTGCTGTACCTCGACCTCGATGGCTTCAAGCGGGTCAACGATTCCCTGGGGCACGATGCCGGCGATCGGGTGCTGCGCTGGGTCTCCGAACAGTTGAAAGCCTGCCTGCGGCCGTTCGATATTCTGGCGCGCATGGGCGGCGATGAGTTTACGGCGCTGCTCGATCTGGAGTTTCCCGAGCAGGCGGCGAAGATTGCCGAGAAGCTCATCGAGCGGGTGTCGATCTGTCAGCAGATCGAGGGCCTAGACATCGCCCTTGGCGCCAGTATCGGCATTGCCACCTACCCGGACTGCGGCTCGAACCTCGACGGGTTGCTGCGCGCGTCTGACATCGCCATGTACGAAGCCAAGCGCGCCGGGCGCCAGCAATATCGCTTTTACGATCACGACATGAACGGCCGCGCCCGCTCGCGCCTGATGCTCGAAGAAAGCGTGCGCACGGCGATCGAAAACCGGGATTTCAATCTGGTGTATCAACCGCAAGTGGCGATCGGCAGCGGGCAGATCCGCGGCTTCGAGGCGTTGTTGCGCTGGCAGCATCCGAGTGTCGGCGATGTGCCGCCGGGGCTGTTCCTGCCATTGCTCGAAGAAGCGCGGCTGATCAGCCGTCTCGGCAGCTGGATCTATCACCGCGGCGCCGGTCAGCGCAAAGTATGGGAAACCCTGTTTGCCGAAGACCTGGTGCTTGGCGTAAGCCTGAGCAACACCCAGTTCGGCCTGCCCAATCTCGCCACCGAATTGCGTCAGGTGCTGGAGCGGCATGCCTTGCAGCCACGGCAGCTGGAAGTCGAAGTCACTGAAGAAGCGTTGATGCACAACCCGGATGAAACCCGTAAGCAGTTACGTCTGCTGCACAATCTGGGGGTGCGGGTGGCGCTCGACGATTTCGGCTCGGGGCCATGTTCGCTGGCGCATCTGCGTGATCTTGAACTCGATACGCTCAAGCTGGATCGGCATTTGATCGCCCGCCTGCCGGACTCGGCCCGGGACGCTTCGCTGGTGAGCACGGTGATCAGCCTGTGCAAGCAATACGGTTTGCTGGTGATCGCCGAAGGTGTGGAAACCATCGAGCAGTATCAGTGGCTGCAGGCCCATGGTTGCGAATACGTGCAAGGCTTCCTGGTGGCGCGGCCGATGATGGCCGATGACGCTGCCAGCTTCGTCGAACCGTTTGACTGGAGCGCGCTGCCCGGTTGAATTCGCTACACTGGCGCTCTTTGCGAACCGTGCTGCCGTGTCCATGACTGCGTTGAAATACCTCCAGGCCTATCCCGCGCAATTGCAGGATCAGGTGCGCCAACTGATCGCCGAACAGCGTCTGGGTGATTACCTGAGCCAACGTTATCCCGGGCGTCACGATGTGCAGAGCGACAAGGCGCTGTACAGCTACGCACTGGACCTGAAGCAGGAATACCTGCGCAACGCGCCGGCCATCGACAAGGTGCTGTTCGACAACCGCCTCGACCTGACTCACCGCGCGCTGGGCCTGCAC
>NZ_JAFGYS010000113.1:0-483 GCF_017491705.1 Pseudomonas sp. 86_A
GGTGAAGCCGATCGCCGCATCGCCCCAGACATTGACGCAGAGCTTGTCGGGCCTTGCGAGCTTGGCGCCCATCGCGAGCCCGAGGCCGTAGCCCAGCTGCGTCGTCTTGCCCCAGCCGAGATAGGTGAGGGGTTTTGTCGATTTCCAGAACGGCGAGAGCTGGTCGCGCGGGCTGCCGGCATCGTGCGTGATGATGGTGTTGTCGATGTCGACCGTGTGCTGCAAATCCCACAGTACGCGATAGGGGCTGAGCGGCGCATCGTTGCTGGTGAGCTTCGGCATCCATTTCGCCAGCCACTCCTGGTGCGAGGCCGCGATCTCGGCCGCCACCGCCGATGCGTCACGATCCGCGGTGACGGTCTTGGCGATCTCCTCCAGCAGCGCATCGAGCACGAGGCCGGCGTCGCCGACGAGGCCGATTTTTGCCGCCACATCCTTGTTGAGATGATTGGGATCGAGCGTGGAATGGATGATGGTCTTGCC
>NZ_JAFGYS010000114.1:0-482 GCF_017491705.1 Pseudomonas sp. 86_A
TACTTAGCATGGCGATCTGATCCTGGCGTGCCTGACATACAGACGAGATCCGTGACACCCAGCTTTCCGGCCAACTCGATCGCCCGTCGCAAGTCGTATGCGTGCCGCAGACCGACATCAGGCAACGGACTGAGCGGATTGTCAGACGTGTTCAGGCCCGCCAGCCGCATTTCTTTATCCTCGAATATGCCCAGGTAGTCCTCGCGGGCGGTCTGAGAGGCCATGAGCGTATCGACTGGACAATGAGGCGAGGGAATGAATCCGCCGACATTGACCTCAGCGCCGGTCAATCCGTTGGTTTTAAGGATGCCAAGCGCCTCGGCGAAATAGTAGTTATGGAGACAGGCGGTGTAGGCCCCGATATTCATGGACATGTCGGACTCCTAGTTTCTATAACGGATATGTGATCACGGTGGTGTCAGATGAGATCAATGGTTTTCCCGCCGGCCGCCGCAGATCGAGCGACGGCATCGGCGATACAC
>NZ_JAFGYS010000115.1:0-482 GCF_017491705.1 Pseudomonas sp. 86_A
TGCTCGACCATGTGGTTAGTCTTAAGAATAACTGCGCCAAGGTTATCAAGGCAAAGGTATGCTACTTCAACAGCGATCGCTGCAGAGATGTTGTCTTGGAGCCGTACAAGCGCGTCGATACAATCCTAGGCACCATGAAAGGAATCAAGTTCTTTAGGTACATTGTGACGACGAAATAGCTCGCGTCTTTCTTTTATTTTCGCAAAGCCAGGATCTATATGCGAATTCTCCGCGTCATTGCTTCAGTCAACCCGAGGGATGGCGGGCCTGTTGAGGGCTTGCGCAGCAGTGCTGAAATGCACCAACTCCGTGGGCACGAAACGGAGGTGGTCTCGCTAGACGATCCTGATGCTGACTATTTGAAAGATTTTCCGTTTCCGGTGTTCGGACAGGGGCCGCGCACAAGGGTATACGGCTACACTCCACGCCTCGTTCCATGGCTCAAACTCAACTGTGGTAGGTTTGACGCTGCTGTCTTTCAT
>NZ_JAFGYS010000116.1:0-480 GCF_017491705.1 Pseudomonas sp. 86_A
CATCAAGAGCGTCGATGCGCATCTGAACGATGAGCCGAAGGCGCTGCCGCGCGTGCACACCGAGGGCACGCTGCCGCACGAGGGCATTTACGACCAGAGCGCCGAGGCGCTCAACGACATGGAGCTGATGCGCAACGCGGCGCTCGCGTGGCGCGTGACGAACCAGAGCAGCTATCTGGCGCTCGTCGACCGCTTTCTGTCGACGTGGGTGAACACTTACCGCCCGAGCTTCAATCCGATCGCCGAAACGCGCTTCGAGAGCCTGATCCTCGCGTACGACATGACGGCGAGCGCGCTGCCCGTGAAGACGCGCAACGCGGCGGCCGCGTTCATCGCGGCGCTCGGCAACGGCTACGTGCAACAGATCGATGCGCAGAAGCGCCCGCTCAAGGGCACGTGGCGCAACAACTGGCAGAGCCACCGGATCAAGCTGATCGCGCTCGCCGCGTTCACGCTCGGCGACCGTAGGATGATGAACGC
>NZ_JAFGYS010000117.1:0-477 GCF_017491705.1 Pseudomonas sp. 86_A
GATAAGGACGAAGTCCGTGCGCAATTCGACTTCGTCAAGGGTGCGGCCATCCTTCATGATGCGCCCAATACACTGGTTGTCTCGACCACCATGCCCTCAGGCTCAGTGAAAGTCTCATTCTTCGGACGCATCGGCTTCGGTCGCATCAACGACCCGATGCAAGTGGCTGATGGCACCATGTTTGTAGCATCGCTTGAGGACTTGCTGGCCACCAAGCTCAAGGCGACGCTCGACCGCGCCGAAGCCAAGGACTATCGGGACATTGCTGAAATGATCTCCGCGGGTGTGTCGTTGCCGCGCGGAATCTCGGCATTCCGGGAGATGTTTGGCGGCGAACCAGCGCAAGTGCTGCGCGCAATAGGTTTCTTCGAAGATGGAGATCTTCGAGCTCTGAGCGCGAGCGATCGCCGGATCCTGCGGGAGGCCCGAGATCGCGTAGGGGCGTTACCCGATGTATCTCTCAAGCAGGGCTTATTG
>NZ_JAFGYS010000118.1:0-476 GCF_017491705.1 Pseudomonas sp. 86_A
ATGCCATCGAACGCCTGCGCTTCCGCGGCAGCCCCTATGTCGGCCTCGGCATCTATCTCGCCTATCTCGTGCCGCCGTCGATCCTGTTCATCCCGCTCGCCACCGTCGTGGTGCAGTTCGGCCTGTTCGACTCGCCGCTGGCGCTGATCCTGGTCTACCCGACCTTCCTGGTGCCGTTCTGCACTTGGCTCCTGATCGGCTATTTCAAGTCGATCCCCTACGAGCTCGAGGAATGCGCGCTGGTCGACGGCGCGACGCGCCTGCAGATCCTGCGGCGGATCACGCTACCACTCGCGGTGCCCGGGCTGATTTCGGCCGGCATCTTCTCCTTCACGCTGTCCTGGAACGAGTTCATTTACGCGCTCGCCTTCATCCAGAGCGGCGCCAACAAGACCGTGCCGGTCGCGATCCTGACCGAGCTCGTTACCGGCGACGTCTATCAGTGGGGGGCGCTGATGGCGGGATCGCTGCTGGGA
>NZ_JAFGYS010000119.1:0-476 GCF_017491705.1 Pseudomonas sp. 86_A
GTTCGATCGGCTCCATCCAGACCCGTTCGGTCGCCTCGAACACCGCATCGAGACGATTTGACGCGGTCTCGTCCGGACCCACGATGCGGAAGTTGCGCTCCTTCGCGTTGAGGCGGATGACATCGCGCAGGAATTTGCCGAGCTCGCGCGTCGCTACGGCCACGACGCCGCCGGGCTGCGGCACCTCGATTGCAAAACGGTGGAAGTCCGGCAGCTTCAGCTCTTTCTTCAGAAGGCCGCCATTGGCATGCGGGTTGGCGCCCATGCGCCTGTTGCCGTCGGGCGCGAGCGCCTGAAGCTCGGGAACGAGGGCGCCGCTCGCGTCGAACAGTTTTTCGGGCTCATAGCTGCGCATCCAGTCTTCGAGCACTTTAAGGTGCGCCGGATTTTCGCGGCAGCCGGCCACGGGCACCTGATGGGCGCGCCAAAAGCCCTCGACCTTCTTGCCGTCGACCTCTTTCGGCCCGGTCCAGCCC
>NZ_JAFGYS010000120.1:0-475 GCF_017491705.1 Pseudomonas sp. 86_A
CGATTGGGGCGCGCTGCTCGTGATCGGCGCGGGCCTCGTCACCGAGGCGCAGGGTGGAGCCGGCTACATCGTGTTCTCGATCGCGATGACGATGGGCCGGCTCGGCGGCGACGCCATCGTTGCGCGCATCGGGGACCGCGCGACATTGCTGTGGGGCAGCCTGATCGCGATCGCGGGTTTTGTGGTCCTGCTGACCGCGCCGGTTGCGGCGGTCGCGATCACCGGATTCCTGCTGATCGGGTTCGGCGCTTCGAACCTCGTACCGGTGCTCTTCCGCCGGGCGGCCCGGCAAACGGTGATGCCGACCGGCCTTGCGGTCGCCGCGATCACGACCGCGGGCTATGCAGGAATCCTGATCGGCCCTGCCGGCGTCGGCTTCGTCGCGCATTTGGGTGGATTGCCGATGGCGTTCTGGCTGCTGGCTGCGCTGATGGGTCTCGTCACGCTGACGGCGCGTGTCGTCACGTCGGATTCG
>NZ_JAFGYS010000121.1:0-475 GCF_017491705.1 Pseudomonas sp. 86_A
TCCTATGTCTTCAACGACAACATCTTGGGCCACGGCGCCTCGTTCTGGGCGCGTCTGGTCGAGACGCGGATGCCGGCGGGCTAGGGCCGCCCGTACGCTGCTGTAGCCCGGGTGAGCGAAAGCGACACCCGGGACAGTAGCTTTCCCGGATATCGCTCCGCTCATCCGGGCTACAATCCAACGCAAGCACCTATGCCTGCACCACCTCATGGCGCATCACGAACGGCGCGAGCAGCGTGTGGACTTCGTCCGCAACCGCTTCGCGCTGATCCTCCGCCAACCCCGTCAGCGTGACGGTCGCGATGGACCCGTGGCTGCCATGGGCACCGACCTTGACCTTGCAATCGATGCCGCGCTCGACCAGTGGCGATAGCACCTTGGTAAAGACGCGCTCGGCCGCGTCCCAGCGCAGCTGCGGCTTGAACACCTTGCCGACGCCGGTCACCGGCATCGGATCGATCGGGATGACCTGCAC